>JAAAOL010000291.1 GCA_009908885.1 Bacteroidota bacterium
GCGCGTAGCGGGCGAGTTTGATCCCTTTCAGCGAAGCGGGTGTCGAGATCAGGCGGGTTCTTCTGAGCCTTGATCTTTTCCGTCCGTTTTGGATCAAGCCAAAACGGACACCCTCTACCAGACAGAGCGTTGGGGCTCTGCCCGAACAAACGGTCCCAGGTGCGACGGTGGCGTCAGAAATAACTTCACACCACTGCGTAATCGGTAATGCGTAATCGTTGCCACGTCTTCTCGCTCTGTTCCCAATCAGCGTCAAGGGCCCCCTTTACGCAGTACGTGTTACGCAGTACGTCCTCGGCGATGTCTGCACCCTGAGAATGTGATGCGTGAAAAAGCGGTGGTGGAGCGCACCACGCACCACGGACCACGATAGGCGACACCAGGATCCGGACATCAACACTCTGAATCAGTATGACCTCCCCGGTCGACCATCTACAATCGCCCACCGCCCCTCAGATTTAACGCGCCCCTCACAGCGCGAGGCTGCGTCTTGATCGCCGATCCGCTAGATTGCGGTTCCTTTTCTTCCCCGCGCACGAAGCAGACCCGCCCGGCATGCTCCATGCTGTCATCATGGCCGGCGGCATCGGGAGCCGTTTCTGGCCCCGCAGCCGCAAGGCCCGTCCCAAGCAGTTTCTGAACGTCTTCGGCACCGGCACGCTCATCCAGAACACCGCAGGCCGCCTGCAGGGGCTGATTCCTCCCGAGACGACCTACGTGGTCACCCACGAGCGCTACGCCGAGCAGACCCAGGCGCAGTTGCCCGCCCTGCCCGCGGGCAACGTGCTGACCGAGCCCATCAGCCGCAACACGGCGCCCTGCATCGCCTACGCGGCCATCCGTCTGCTGGAGAAGGACCCGGACGCCACGATGCTCGTCCTCCCCGCCGACCACCTGATCCAGGATGTGCGGCAGTTTCACGAGGTGGTGCGCGTGGCCGCGGAGAAGGCCCAGGAGCCGGATGCGCTCGTCACCATCGGCATCACGCCGACGCACCCGGAGACGGGCTACGGCTACATCCAGTACGATGGTCCGAGCGGCAAGGAAGACACCCTGCGCGCCTACCGGGTCCGTACGTTCGCCGAAAAGCCAGACGTGGCCACGGCGGAGCGCTTCCTGGACTCGGGCGACTTTCTGTGGAACAGCGGCATGTTCATCTGGCGGGCGGACACGATCCTGAACCAGATGCAGCGCCACCTGCCGGAAGCCTACGAGGCCTTCGAGCCGGTGCAGCAGGTCGTCGGGACCGAGGCCGAGGCGGCCGCCGTCGAACAGGCCTTCCGCCGCACGCCCCGCATCTCCATCGACTATGGCGTGATGGAGCGGGCGCGCAAGGTATATGTCGTGCCCGGCTCGTTCGGGTGGAGCGACGTGGGCGACTGGCGAGCCGTGTACGAGCACAGTGAGAAGGACGACCACGGCAACGCCCTCCAGGGCAACGTCATCGTGCACGATGCGAGCCGCTGTTACGTGCAGGCCGACGACCGGCTCGTCGTCCTCGTCGGGATGCACGACACGGTCGTCGTCGACACCGAGGATGCCCTGCTCGTCTGCAACCGAGAAAACACGCAGCGGGTGAAGCAGGTGGTGGAATACCTGCACGCCCACCAGCTCGACGAGTACGTGTAGCGCCGCTACCAGTCGATCTCGGCGAGGTCGTGCCAGCCGGTCTCGTCGTCTTGCAGGGCCCGAGCGAGGACGCGGCCGAGGTGCCCACGCAGCCGCGCCAGCACCAACTCGTCCTCCGCCAGCGCCACGACGTAGAGGTCGCGCACGGTGCCGCGGTGCTCCCGGTAGTAGACGTGTACCACTTCGTCGCGCTCACGGAGTACGACGGCGGGCTCCCATCCGTCGCGTTCGAGCCGCCGCAGCTGGGGCAGGTCGACGGCCTCCAGCGACGCCAGGGCCCGTTCATTGCGGTAGACGCCCACCTTCACGCGGCGCAGGTCGCGCAGCAAGAGGCGCGCGTGCCGGGCGTCGTCATCCTCGCTGAGTCCGGTAAACCACCGCAGCGTACGGAGCGAGAGCGGGCCGAGGTTGACGACCACCTCCCGCTCGAAGTCGGCCCCGGGCAGGTCGCGCTCGATGTCGCGGCGCGTCTGGGCGATCTCGCGGGAGTAGAAGCAGCCCGTCATCGGGAGCACGAACAGCAAAAGGGCGAGTGGAATGAGAAGACGATGCTTCATGCGAGAACCCGGTGCGGAGAGCGTGTCGGACGAGCGAATCACGGGGGACGCCATCAGTTTTGATTGCGATTCTGATACACCGCATTGGTGTCATCGAGCGGGTCGATGTCGAACGTGCGCCCGATGCGGCCGATCTGCTGGGGATCGATCTCGCCGACGATGTTGACGAAGAAGCTCTCTTCGTCGCCGGGGGCGAGCGTCATCACCATCAGGCCCGCGATGGCGCCGTCGCTGACGCGCACGAACATGTTGACGTACTCGTCATCCTCCCGCACCCGCACGACGGTGTCCCAGCCCCGATCTTCCAGCTGCTGCCCCAGGTCCTGCATGCGCGCCTCCGCCGTGCCGTAGCCGGAGGGCGACAGGTCATAGCCCCGCACCTGGATGGCCCGCAGCTTGGTGAGCAGGTCGGCCAGTTCGGGGTCTTCGTAGCGTGAGGCCTCGGCCACCAACTCCAGCAGCGCACCCTTGATGTTGACCTCCACCTTCGGCTGGTCGCCGAACCAGGACTCGACCGTGTTCAGGTCGATATAGCCCGGATCGCTGGTGAGGTCGTTCGTGACATCGTCCTGCGCCTGAACCGGATGGACGAAGCCCAGGACAGCGAGGAGGAAGCAAAGCAGTACGGTACGCATGGCGGATGTCGAAAGAGCGTGCATGAGATCGTCGGGGGAAGGTTGGATTACTGCGGCAACGGGGCGTCCGGCACGAGCGGATGGACGGCGCGGTGCATGGGCGCGACGACGCGGCGCTCCAGCACCTCGTCGCGGACTGACGCCCCCGCCTGCTGGCTGACGTCGGAGAGATACGCCAGCGTCCACCGCACTTCGTCGAGGGCGTGCTGCACCTCTGCGTCGGCCACAGCGTTCGGCGACGGCTGCGGCGGCTGGCCCACCAGCAGCGCCGTGGCGATCAGCAGGAGCAACACGCTCATGGCGAGCGCGGGCTGCCAGAACTGAAGCCACTGCCGCTCGATCCAGGCGCGCAGGCGCTGAAACCGGTCCGCCCGCTGGCGGCGGTGCACCTCGGCCAGCACGGTACGCGTCACGCGGTCCGGGCAGGTCGGCTCCGGCAGCGCGCGCAGCCCGTCGCGCACCCGGCGGGCGAGGGTCACCTCGGCCTTGGCGTCAGGATGGACGGCGAGGTGCTGCTCGACGGCAGCCCGCTCGTCCTCCGGCAAGTCGCCGTCGAGGTAGGCGTCGATGCGGTCGTCGATCCAATCGGAGGTCGGCGTGGGCATGTCAGGCCACATCTTCGTGATGAAACATGTCGCGGACGGTGGTGCGGAGCCGCTTGCGGCCCCGGTGCAGATAGACCTTCATGGTGTTGAGCGGCAGGTCCATGGCCGCGCTGATTTCCTGGTAACTGAGCCCCTGGATCTCGCGCAGGATCAGGAGGCTGCGGTACGGCTCGTCCACGCGGGCGAGCGCCCGCCGCAGGTGCTCCTGGAGGTCGGCGGCTTCGGCCTCGGCGTCGGGCGGCGGCCCGTCCCCGGCGGCATCGCCGAGGCCGTCCTCCGGTGCGGGCGCCACCACGTTGCGGTACGCGCTGTTCTTGCGCATCCGGTCGATGCAGGCGTTGCGCGTGACGCGCAGCAGCCAGGGCAGCACGCGCGCCTCGTCCACGTCGTCCAGGTGCTCCCAGAGCGTCAGCAGCACGTCCTGCGTCACGTCCTCCGCCTCCGCCGGGCGGCCCAGCATGTAGACGGCAAAGCCGTAGACGCGATGCCGGTAGGCATGCACGTGCTGCTCGAAGCGCCGCTGCGCGGGATCGGAGAACCAGTTCACCAGGCCGTAAGGGGTGCCGCCGGGGGATGTCGGGCGAGTGTTCGATGAGCAAGACGCACGGGCCCGCGGAAAGGTTACAGGTGGGTGTGGGAGCGTGGGTGGTTGGGCGTGTGGGCGTGTGGAGGTATGAGGCACGCTCGTCGCTGTGTAGCGCCCCCTGAGCGGTGGTGCTTTCTAATATCGCTTGGCGATGTCTGGATAGCTCAGAACGTGATGCGTAATGCGTGATGCGTGAACATGCGGTGCTGAAGCGATGGCCTTTCCCCATCACGGACC
>JAAAOL010000507.1 GCA_009908885.1 Bacteroidota bacterium
GTGGCCCTCCAGCGCATCGGCGCAGCGCCTTCAGATCCGGCCCGGCGGCGAGGTGGACAGCAGCCAGGTGGCTCGCTATACGCTGGCCGAGACGTACCTCCGGGCCGGCCAGTTCGACCGAGCGATCACGCTGCTCGAAGACCTGCACGCGGACAGTCCGGAGACGTACGTCTTCTTCGACAAGCTGCTGGAGGCGTACGAGAACGTGAAGCAGTATGACGACGCCATCGCGCTGGTGGAGTCGCAGATGGACTCCTCGGCGCAGGACGACCAGCTCCGCGTCGAGAAAGCCCGCCTCCAGTACCTGAAGGGCGACGAGGAGGCCGCACTCGCTACCTGGAATGCGATCCTGGACGGCGCCTCCTCCAGCCGGTATCGCATGGTGTACGGGTCGATGATCGACGTGCGGTTGTTCGAGCAGGCCGCAGAGGTGCTGGAACGCGGCCGAGAGGCGGCGGGCGAGCCGTCCCGATATCGGACCGAACTGGCCTATCTATACAGCCTGAACGGTCGCCACAAGCAGGCCGCCCAGGAGTACACCGCCCTCCTCGGCGAGACGCCCAACAAGCTGAGTTTCGTCCGCAACCGCCTCTCGCGCTTCGTGGACCAGGCGGGGGCGCTCGACTCGACGATTACGGTCCTCGAAGGCGCCGTCCAGAAGGAGCCGCTGAACCGCTCGTACCGCGAATTGCTCGGCTGGCTCTACCTGGAGCACGAAGATTACCGTAAGGCGCTCAATGCCTACCGCGCCATCGACCGGCTGGAGCAAGAGCAGGGCCGGGTGCTGTTCTACTTCGCCCGTCAGGCTGCCGACGCGGGGGCGTTCGACGTAGCCTCCGAAGCGTACGACGAGATCCTGCGCCGCTACCCGGACGCCCCAGTCGTCCCTGAAGCGCGCCTCGGGCTGGGCGAGATGCACCAGCGCTGGGCCGAAGCTACGGGCGAACAACCCCGCGACGCCCGCGGCAACCGCCAGCCGTCGCCGCACTACGACGCCGCGCTGGCGGCCTACCGCACCTTCCTCCAGGAGCACCCGAACCACACGCGCTATCCCGAAGTGTTGCGACGCATCGGACAGTTGCAGCAGGACGTGTATCTCGACCTCGGCGCCGCCGAGGCGACGCTGCAGGAGGTGATCGACCGATACGGGAACAGCGACGCCGCCCTCGAAGCCCGCTACGACCTCGGGCGGATCGCCCTGCTCCGCGGCAACCTCGACGGGGCCAACTTGATGTTTTCGCGGCTCGTCGAGGAGCTGCGCCTGGGCGAGCTGGCCGAGCGGGCGCGCTACGAGATGGCCCTCATCCACTTCTACCGGAGCGAGTTCGAGACGGCCCGGACCCTCGCCAGCGCCATCGACGAGAACACGTCGACCGACGTGGCCAACGACGCCATCGAGCTGAAGGTGCTGCTGACGACTAACAAAGGGCCCGACTCGCTCAACACCCCGCTGCAGCTGTACGCCGAGGCCTCGCTGACGCAGCGCCAGCGCCAGCCGGGGGCCGCCGTGCAGCTGGCCGATTCGCTGCTCGGCACCTACGGGCGGCATCCGCTGGCCGACGAAGCCCGCTTCCTCCGCGCCCGAGCCCTGCGCGCAGACGGACGCACTGAGGCCGCCCTCTCAGCCTTTCAGGAACTCCCGCTCATCCATCCCCAGAGCCAGTATGCCGACCGCAGCCTGTTCGAGGCCGCCGACCTCCAGGCGAACACACTCGGGGCGATCGAGGACGCCATCGAGACGTACACGACCTTGCTGACCGACTACCCCGGCTCCCTCCTCGCCCCCGACGCCCGCAAAGCCATCCGCCGCCTCCGGGGCGACCAGACCAGTTGACCGTCCTCCGGCGTCTTTTCCGCCGTCTGTATTGAAGAAACCTGACTCCCAATCCACCATGACTCGCCTGACGCGCCGCCTGCTTTTCGTCCTGGCTTTGATGCTGCCTGTGTTGCCGGCGACGGCCCAGGACCTGCTGATTCCGATGGACACGCGCCAGTCCGACCACCTGAAAGCCTACGGTGTGGCGTACTGGGTGCTGCAGCAGGGCATCGACATCGACTGGCTCCTGAACTACCGCGGCGGCTCGTTTCTGATGCAGACCTTTCCCGAGTTGGAACAGGAGCTGGCGATTCGGGGCGTGTACTACGAGACGGTGAGCAGCGGTCAGTCCGCCCAGATCATCGCGGATGTGGAAAATCAGGATCAGAATACGGCCGTCGTCCGCCTGGAGAAAGAGCCCAAGATCGCCGTCTACGCGCCCGACCAGACGCTACCCTGGGACGACGCCGTGCTCCTGGCGCTGGAGTATGCCGAAGTGCCGTACGACATGATCTACGACGGCGAGGTGCTCTCCGGCAAGATCAACGAGTACGACTGGCTGCACCTGCACCACGAGGACTTCACCGGCCAGTTCGGCAAGTTCTACCAGTACCGCAACCAGCCCTGGTACATCGAGCAGCAGCGCGAGGCCGAGGCGCTGGCCCGCAAGCACGGCTTCCGCAAGGTGAGCCAGCTCAAGCTGGCCGTGACCCAGGCCATCAGAGAGTACGTGGGGCAGGGCGGCTTCCTGTTCGCCATGTGCTCCGGCACCGACACGTTCGACATCAGCCTCGCCGCCCACGAGACCGACATCGTGCCCGCCGAGTACGACGGCGACCCCATCGACCCCAATGCGACGAAGGCGCTCGACTACAGCACCACCTTCGCCTTCACCGACTTTACCCCGGTCTACAACCCGACCGTCTACGAGCACTCCGACATCGACACCGGCCTGCCGCCGCAGCAGATGCGCAACCCGGCAGTAGACTACTTCACGCTCTTCGAGTTTAGCGCCAAGTGGGATCCCGTACCCACCATGCTGACCCAGAATCACGTGGCGACGATCAAGGGCTTCATCGGGCAGACGACCAACTTCCGCAAGAACCTCATCAAGCCCAACGTCGTCCTGCTGGCCGAGGCGCCGGGGCGTGACGAGGTGAAATACCTGCACGGCTCCTACGGCCAGGGCACCTTCACCTTCTACGGCGGCCACGACCCGGAGGACTACCAACACTACGTAGGCGATCCTCCGACCGACCTGAACCTGCACAAGAACTCGCCCGGCTACCGGCTGATTCTCAACAACATCCTCTTCCCCGCCGCCCGCAAGCAGAAGCAGAAGACGTGAACGAAACGAACGTGCGAAAAACCGTCTCCCGATCACGGTGTGTGATGACCGAGATCGTGTTGCCGAACGACACGAACGGCCTCGGCAACCTGATGGGCGGGCGTCTGCTGCACCTGATGGACAAGGCCGCCGCCATCTCGGCCCAGCGCCACGCCAACCAGGTGTGCGTGACGGCCTCGGTGGATTCCGTCGAGTTTCAGTCGGCCATCGAGCAGGATGAGATCATCATCATCGAGAGCTGGGTCAATCGGGCATTCCGCACGTCGATGGAGGTGGAGCTCAAGGTGACGGCGGAAGACCCGCGCCAGGAGACGCAGCGCCTCTGCAATCGCGCCTTCTACACGTTCGTGGCCATCGGCGACGACGGGCGTCCGGTGCCGGCACCGCCGATCCACCCGGAAACGGAGGACGAGCGCGACCGGTATGAGAGCGCTGCCAAGCGCCGCGAGGTCCGCCTCCTGCTGGCCGGGCGCCTCAAGCTGGACGACGCCGCCCACATCAAGGAAGACATCCTCGACGCGCTGGCCGCCGACCGCCTTTAACCCAAGCTCCCTGATGCTCGATGACCCTCCCTCGCTTCGTTCTTCTCCTCGGTCTCCTGATGGGACTGACCGCCCCGGCGGCCGTGCACGCGCAATCCCGCCCTGGCACGACGGGCATCGGCGGGCAGATCGGCGACCCGAGTGGCCTGAGCGTCAAGGTACACCCCGGGGGTGAACTGGCGTACGACTTCCTCGCCGCCTGGGACCTGTCGGATGACTTTTTCTTCCTCAACGTGCACGGCGTCTACGAGCGCTCGCTCGGCGATACGCCCCTTGGGTTTTACTACGGCCCGGGCCTGCTCCTCGGCATCGACGAGGGCGACGACGATGATGACCGGCCCGGACGGGGCGGCGACGAGAATGAGGTGGTCCTCGGCCTCAGCGGCACGTTCGGCTTCAATTTCTTCATCGAACGCTTCGAGCTGTTCGGCCGTATCACGCCCCGCCTGCTGCTGGTGCCCGCCACCGAAGGCGACATCGGCGGCGGCATCGGCGTGCGCTACTACTTCTAACCCCCCTGCCTCGACCCTGCGCC
>JAAAOL010000353.1 GCA_009908885.1 Bacteroidota bacterium
GTGTGGGAGAGTGGGAGTGTGGGGGAAAGGGAGTGTGGCGAGTTGGGGCGTAGGATTCACCCTCTCCTACTGGACCCTCTCCCGCTCTCACCCTCTCCCGCTCTCACCCTCTCCCTTGCTCCACAGCCTCCAGGTCGTGCAGCTCGATGAGGTGGTCCAGCAGGTTGCGGGACGTGCGCTCGACGATGCGGTAGACGCGCTCGAAGCCCTCCGTGCCGCTGCCGTAATACGGGTCCGGCACGTTCTTGTCCTCCGGCGTCGGGTCGAAGTCGCGGAAGAGGTGCACCTTGCTCGCGTTGTGCGCGCGGTCGTCCAGTTCGCGGATGGTGGAATAGTTGCTACGGTCCATCGCGAGGACGTAATCGTAGCGCTCCAGGTCGCGCGCGACGATCTGCTGGGCCCGCTGGTCGTCGATGCTGAGCCCGTGGCGGCGGGCCGTCTCGCGCATCCGAGGATCCGGCGGCTCGCCCACGTGCCAGCGCCCGGTGCCCGCCGACGCGATGGTGACCTGGTCGTCCAGCCCGGCCTCCTCGACGAGATTCCGGAAGACGCCCTCGGCCAGCGGGCTGCGGCAGATGTTGCCGAGGCACACGAAAAGGACCTTGATCGGCGGAGTGATCGACGAATCGGCCATGCGGTCGGGGATCGGTGGGTGAGGGTTCGGCGGGCAGTAGTACCGCCCCGGGACGCCCGTTTGTTTCATCGCTCGCTGGCCGTTACCTTGCTCGCCCATCGCATCCATCCGCCTGCCGCATGGCTACCCCGTCCCTGTTCGACGACGCGTCCGCGCCGGACGTCTACACCGTCAGCCAGCTTACCGGCGCGCTCCGCGAGGCCGTCGAGGATGGCTTCGAGGACGTGACCGTCGAGGGCGAGCTGTCCGACTTCCGCACGTACCGCTCCGGCCACTGCTACTTCACCGTCAAGGACGAGGACGCGCAGCTGCGGGGCGTCATGTGGAAGGGCTACACCAAGTATCTCTTCTTCGACCCCGAAGACGGGATGCTCGTCCGCATCCACGGCTACATCTCGCTCTACGAGCGGCGCGGCGACGTGCAGATCATCGCCCGGTCGATGAAGATGGCGGGCGAGGGGGCGCTGCAGAAGGCGTTCGAGGAACTGAAGCGCACGCTGGAGGCCGAGGGGCTGTTCGACGCGGCCCACAAGCAGCGCATCCCGTCGTTTCCGGAGACGCTCGGCATCATCACCTCGACCGACGGTGCGGCGCTGCACGACATGCTCTCGGTGCTACGCCGCCGCTTTCCGCAGGTGCAGGTCTACGTCTGCGGCGTGCGCGTGCAGGGCATGGGCGCGGCGGGCGAGATCGCCGAAGCCCTCCAGGCCTTCAACGCCCTGCCCGAGGACGACCCGATGCGCCCCGACGCCCTGCTCGTCGGACGCGGCGGCGGCTCGACCGAGGACCTGTGGGCCTTCAACGAAGAGGCCGTCGCCCGCGCCATCTACGACTCCGCGATTCCCGTCATCAGCGCCGTCGGTCACGAAACGGACGTGTCGATTGCTGACCTGGTGGCCGACGCCCGCGCCGCGACGCCGTCGATGGCTGCCGAGGTGGCCGTCCCGGACCGCCGCGACGTGGAGGCCGTCGTCCGCAGCTACCATCAGGCGCTGCACGATGACCTGACGCAGCGCGTCGCCGAGGGGCGGCAGCGCGTCCACAGCCTGACGCGGTCGCGCGCCTTCCACCGCCCCGTGGACCGGGTGCGCGAGCTGGGCCAGCGCCTGGACGACGTGACGGCCCGCCTGCACCGCGCCGGGGCGCAGCGGCTGGAGCGCGAGCGGCACCGCCTGGAGTCGCTGCGCCACCGCCTCGATCTCCTCGACCCGATGCGCCCGCTGGAGCGGGGCTACGTCCGCGTGGAGCGTGAGGGGCAGCCCGTCCGCCAGGCCGCCGATCTCGACGCGGACGACCTCGTGGCGCTCCGGTTCGCCGATGGCGAGCGCACGGCCCGCATCGAACCATGAGCCCTCCATGGATTCCACATGGACCCTTTCGGCGTCGGGATCACCACGGACCAGCATGCGTTTAGCAGGGCGATTTGTATCCCTCTTCTCTCAACGTATTAGGATTTTCACGCGATTTGCTCGCGGGGTTTCCTATTCTCAGGCGACGCGTACTATTGGACATCCGCCGCGTTTATGGCTACATCCACCGCTGAGGTCACCCTCGAATTTTCGCCCGAGTCGCGCTTCGACGTGATCGACGTGTCCGAGCGCGTCGCGGACGTCTGCGGCGATGCCTTCGCGCCCTACCGCAAAGCCCTCTACTGCTCGTATCACACCACCGCCGGCTTTCTGGAGCAGAGCCTGTGCGACCGCCTCGGCCACGACCGCGAGGCGCTGGAGGCCTTCGTGCAGTCCGCGCGCGACCTCTTCCCGCCCGGCGCGTCGTACAAGCACGACCAGATGCACCTGCGCACCGAACTGAGCGAGGAGCAGCGCTGCGTGGAGCCCAAGAACGCCGACTCCCACCTCGCCTTCATCGGCCTGGGGCTGGAGAACTGCGTCACCTACCGCAACACGCCCGACACGCCCGTCTATTTCATCGACCTCGACGGCGTCAACGGCACCACCTCGGCCCGGCGCCGTCGTCTCACGACCGTCGTGGGCTACGACGCCGAGGAGAAGGTGGCCGAGCTGCAACTCAAGGTGCCGGTCTCGTCCCACTCGGTCGATTCGATCAACCTGAACGACCCGCGCCACGGCTACTTCGAGCTGCTGAACGACCTGCTGTCTCACTACGAGATCGGCAAGGGCCGGATCGACATGGCGCTGGCCCCGGACGAACGCCATGCGGGCCTGACAGTGAATGAGTACGAGACGCTGCTGATGAAGCACGACCTGATCGAGGTGCTCAAGAATCCGCTCCGCTTCATGGCCGAGAAGGGCCGCAACATGCTGCGCGACCCCGGCGCCATCCGCGACAAGGCGAAGAATTACGCCAAGTACGACCTCGTGCGCGTCGTCAACCAGGCGCTAGACGCCCTCGGCCTCAGCGACTCGCCGGTCGAGCGCATCATCGACAAGTTCATCGCCGCTGAGGCCTCGCGCCGCCTCCGCATGAAGCGCTCGGTGAGCCTCCTCGTCAACAACACGGACGCGTACGGGCGCGGCTCCATCGTCCACGGCACCTACCAGAGTCCCATCCTGGTGCAGTGGCGCAAGGCCCAGGCCCGGGAGCGCACCGTCAACGTACGCCTCTACCGGTTCGAGTGACGATTGTCGAGGGTCGAGGGGCGATGGTCGAAGGGTGAGTGAGGCTCATCGTTCGTAGCACGACGGATCTGGAACGGCGCCGTTTGGACCGCAGACGGCTGACCACGGACCGCCCCCCCAGGAGTCATCTCTGGCCGTCCACTGTCCGCCCGGGTCGCAGTTCTGTCGGCGACGATTGAGGTTCGATAGACCGTGCCTGCGGTGGGGCGGCGGGTGCTAACGGGTCGGACGGTACCTCGTCAACGAGGAATCCCTGCAGAGTCACGACATCCGAGCGTCCTGGGCGGCCTGCACGTCACGCTCCAACGCCTGCTCGTCGTAGTCGAGGAGCGCTGATGCGCCAGCACCGAATCACGCATGGCGCTCCAGCAACCATCGATACAGCGCAGGTGCCGCACGGAACGACGTTAGCTGAAGTTGCTCCACGACGCGCACGACATCGATCAGTCCTTCCGAGGCGGCCAGATCCAGGATGCCGATGGTCCCGGTTACCGATACCCCTAGCCGTCGGGCGACGCGGCGACCCGCTTTTTCGTCCAATACGATCAGCGATGCATTCACGTCAACCGCCAGGCGAATGGCTTCGCGCTCGCCTGCGTCCAGAGTGCGAAGCATGTCTTCGATGCCAGAGCCGAACCTGTACTCGGACGACGACACCCGTAACCATCCTGGGGCATGGCCGATCCAGTCACGGATTGCGTTCGGCCCCTTCGGATGACGCAGCTCCGTGGCGACCTCCTCTGGAATCAGAATATCTCCGTACAGTGCAGGAAGCACCTGACAGTGCAGGAAGCACCTGGACTTCATCGACAAGGACCAGATAGCTCAGTACCGACGTGTCGCAGACGATGGGCACGATGCGGCGGCGGGTGCTAACGGGTCGGACGGTACCTCGTCAACGAGGAATCCTGTCAGGTCATGACGTACGAGCGTCCTGGGCGGCCTGCACGTCACGCTCCAACGCCTGCTCGTCGTAGTCGAGGAGCGCTCCCCG
>JAAAOL010000392.1 GCA_009908885.1 Bacteroidota bacterium
GCGGAGCGGGTCGCCGTCGGTGGCCTCGCCGTCCGTCACGTTGAGCACGATGGGTGGGAAGCCGTGCGGGCGGGTGTCGATCCAGTCGCGGACGATCTGCGCGGCCTGATCCAGCGCCTGGCACATGGGCGTGCCGTTCTTGGCGTGTGGGTCGAACCAGACGGGCACCTTGACGCGCTTCTCGGTCGTCCCGCCGTCGCCGTCCGGCACCGTACGCATCCGTTCTTCGAGGCGCAGCGGGCGCTCGGCCAGGTGGCTGATGGGCACGAGGTTGGGCACGTGCTCGTGGTCGCCCGCCGGCTGGATGAGCGGCTGCACGCGCTCGCCGTAGCCGAGGACGCCGACGTAGAAGTAGTCGCGCACGCCGTCTTCCTTGGCGCAGCGCAGAATCAGGTTCTGGAGCAGCTTGTTGACCACGTCGGCCAGCACACGCGCTTTGCTCGGCGCGGCGTCGCCCTTCTGCTTGGCCCCACCGAAGGCATCCTGCATGGACGCCGACTGGTCCAGCAAAAACAGAAACGCAGTGGGCGAGGTGCGGCTGATTTCGGCGGAGTAGGGCACGGGGATCGGGAAGTCAGTAGCTCGGTCATCGCGCGAGGCTTGCGCCGCCTGTCCTACTGCCCGCGCGGGCCCGATGATTCTCAGTTAAGCCGCCGTGAAGACGCCCCTATTCTGCGTCGAGGCGAATCGCATCGAGCACCTTGCGGATGACCTGCTTGCGCTCCTTCAGCATGTCGCGGAACGCCTTGCGATCCGTGTTGGCGATTTCCATGCGGAGATCCGACAGGTAGCTCTTGAGCACCGTCGTCATGATTTCGCGTTCGTCGGGCGTCAGGTCGAGCTGAATCATGAGGGGAAGGATTCGATGGAGGGGGGACGAGCGTATGGCAGCGCAAGAGGCTACCGCACGACGTTCAAGATACGATGGCGCCGTGAACATCCGACCGGCCCGCCGCGCGATCCACGAGCGTTTCATCGTCCGGCAGCCGCTCGGAGCCTCAGTCGCCCTTTCGACCGTTCCGATTCTTGCGCCGTTTGCCGCGCTTCCGACCGCGCTTGCGCTTCGGGGACGCGCCGGAGCCATTGGTGTCAGACGCGTCGTCCTCCATCCCCAGGATCTCGCGCACCTCGGCCAGCGGGCGGTCTTCCCAGTTGCCGTCGCGGTACTGGATCCAGACCATGTTCTTGAAGATGTCGAGCTTCTGGATCGTGCCCTTGCCCACCTCCGTCTCGATGGGCGTGTCGACCTTCGGGAAGCCGCTGAGGGCCGTCATGTACTGCTCCAGCTCGTAGTTGAGGCAGCATTTGAGGCGCCCGCACTGGCCGCTGAGCCGCACCGGGTTGAGGGGCAGGTTCTGTACCTTGGCGGCCTGCGTGGAGACGGGCTTGAAGTCCTGCAGCCAGGTGGAGCAGCACAGCTCACGCCCGCACGAGCCGATCCCCCCGATCCGGGCCGCCTCGTCCCGCGCCCCGATCTGCCGGAGGTCGACGCGGGTGCGGAAGCGCCGGGCCAGGTCGCGCACCAGCTGGCGGAAGTCGACGCGGTGGTCGGCGGTGAAGTAGAAGGTGATCTTCTTGCGGTCGAACTGCCACTCGGCATCGACGAGCTTCATGGGCAGGTCCAGCTTGTCGATGGCCTGCCGGGCGATGTAAAAAGCCTCGCTCTCCTCCTCGCGGTTGGTCTCCCAGCGCTCGATGTCGCCCAGGCCCGCGCGGCGGATGACGTTGGGAAAATGCTTGTCGGCGTCGAACCCCTTGGCCTTGACGCGAAGGCGGACCAGCTCGCCCGTCATGTGCACCGTGCCGAAGTCGGTTCCCCGGTCGGCCTCCACCACCACGAAGTCGCCCGTCTGGATGTCGAGCTGGCGCGTGTTGCGGAAGATGCCCTTGCGCCCGCCCTTGAACGTCACCTCGACGAGGTCATACTGCGCCGCCGGGGTGCCCGTGCCGAGGTTACCCAGCCAGTCGTGCACGTGCATCGTCGCCGGGCACGCGTCCGTGCCGCACGCGCCGGAGCTACATCCGCCCGTGCCACATCCACCCGATCCACATCCGCCGCTGCCGCAGCCGCCTGATCCACATGCCATAAGCCTCTATCGTCATCGGGAGCGCCCTGCATCCGTCCAAGAGGGCTCCGCGTGGTTATTGAGAAGAACATCGGCCCTCGCATCGCGCGAGGGATAAGTCACTACGTAACAGCAGTATAGCGGGACACACCCTCTCGTGCAAGCGGTCAGCCGGGCAGCGCCAGCTCGCTCGTCTCGGCGAGGGGGACGTAGAGCGTGCCGTCGTGCGGCCCGTGCATGGCCCGGCCGAGCGCGTGGGCCAGCGCCATGAGGACGAGCTTGAGCTGCACGTTCCGCCCGGCCAGCTCCATCGCCTCCTCGACGAGCTGCACCATGGCCTCCAGATCGGCGCGGGGCACGTTCTCGACGAACTTCTGGATGGCGTCGGCCTGGTCGACGTTGACGAGCGGCGCAGCCTCGCTCATCGTGCCGAAGAGCATGAGGTCGCGGATCCAGCTCAGCATCAGGCGGAGGATCCCTTTCACCTGCTCGCGCCCCAGCTTGCTCATCTCCTCTACTGCGTCGGCCAGCTGCTCGTGATCGCGCACGTAGGCCCACCGCATGAAGGCGACGACGCGCGACCGGTTCGCCATCAGGTCGTCGTTCTCGGACAGCTCCAGCGCTCGCATGTACGAGCCGTCGGCCATGCGGGCCAGGGTCGCTGCCGTGTCGGGCGCCAATCCGTCGCGGTCGACCAGGGCCTGCTCGATGGTGGGAGCGGGCAGCGGGTCGAAGCGGAGGCGCTGGCAGCGCGACAGGATGGTGGGCAGCAGGCGATCCGGGCGGCTGGTGGTGAGGACGAAGACGGTGCGCGGCCCCGGCTCCTCCAGCAGCTTGAGAAAGGCGTTGCTGGCCTCCACGCGCATCATCTCGGCGTCGGTCAGGACGACGACTTTGTACTGTCCTTCCAGCGGGCGGAAGCTCATCGGGCGGCGCAGCTCCTCATGGATGCGGCCGACGGAGTAGAAGGCCTGCTTGTTGGACGACGCCGTGGCGTCGGTCAGCGAGGGCCGCCGCACGAAGTCGATGGCGGCGTACGGGTGAGCGGCGAGGCGCTGGAGGCGCTCGGCCACGTCGTCGGCGTCGGCATCACTGGGCTGAGGCAGCAGGACGTGAACGTCGGGGTGGACGAGGCGCTGCACCTTGCGGCAGGCTGTGCACTGCCCGCACGCGTCGCTCCCCGCCGCCTGCTCACACTGGAGCGCCTGCGCGAAGGCGAGGGCCACGGCCCGCTTCCCGATCCCGTCCGGCCCGTAGAACAGATACGCATGGGCCACCCGCTCGCGGTCGATGGCACGGCGCAGGGCCTCGACGGCGCGCTGCTGGTCGAGAACGGCACTCCAGGTCATGGGCGAGGGCGGGCTGTGGGTTGAGCGTTGGGAATTTGGAGTTGCGGTACAGCATACGACCGGCGCCGTCCGCGTGCAGCAGGCATGTTGCCCTTTTTTTCACCGACCGCGGGAAACACGCACAGGGGGTCCGACGATACAAAGCGTCGATTGATTCCGGGTGCGGCACGCCGTACCTTTTGAACCTTCCGGCGTGGTAGCTCAGCTGGTTAGAGCGTACGACTCATAATCGTAAGGTCGAGAGTTCGACTCTCTCCCACGCCACCACCTCCAAGCCCCTAAAAACGCTCCGTAGGACGCCAAAAGGCCGATTCTGGGGCGTTTTTTGTTTGTGCCCACTCAGAACTGAACCTTCTTAAGGTGCCCCTTGCGCCTTCGCCAATCGGGAAGGACCTGCTCCAAGAGCCTGTAGAAAGCTCGGCCGTGGTAGGGGTGGACAAGGTGGCATAGCTCGTGGATCACCACGTAGTCGATGCAGTACGTCGGCGCGAGCACGAGCCAGCGATTGAGCATAATCCGACCGCTGGGCGTACAGCTCCCCCACCGGCGCTGCATCGTCCGCACAACCAGGTCAGGGTCCTCGACGCCGTAGCGGCGCATCTCGGACACACCTCGCTCAAAGCGGCGGCGCAGGTGCTTTCGCGCCTTCTCAGCGTACCACTGATCCATCAGCTGACGCGTGTGCTCCGGCATATCCGGATGGGCTGTGTAGACCTCGAAGAAGCGCCCGATGAGCTTGACGGCCTCCTCACCTTCTTCGACGGGATTGATCTTGATCCGGTACTGGCCTCCAAGGTAGCGGTGCGT
>JAAAOL010000244.1 GCA_009908885.1 Bacteroidota bacterium
CGGTAGCTCCGCCACGGACGCCTTGCAGTAACGCTCCAGCGTCTCCGTCAACTGGCGTACTTCCTGATCGCGCGAGCTGCGCAGGTTGGGCCAGATGGGCGTGTGCCCCGGGCGCTTGTAATCGTTCTGGACGAAGATGAGATTATCGCCCGTGTGGTACCGATCCCACAACGACGGATCGGCGGCGACGGCCTTTAGCGACAGATAGACGACGAGCGCTGCGAAGGCATCGACGTTTTCTGCGTAGTACCCGTAGTGCTCCGAGTCCGACGCGAGACGGTCAGGATGCTGATAGTTCGGCTTGCCGATCTCGCTGGGCGGCTGCTCCCAAAGCGGCGGCACATACGCCGCATCGTAGTCGATGAGGTGGATCTCCTGGTCTTGATCGACGAGGATGTTGCCGTCGGAGAGGTCGCCGTGGGCGAACTGCTGATCGCGCAGATAGCGCATCTGTTCGCGCCACTGGCGGGCGAGTCCGCGCAGGACCTCAGCGTCTTCCAGGTGATCCTCGATGGCGCGGTGAATCTGCTTGCCCGGCACCCATGGCATGAGCGCCACCGGATACCGGCTCTCCTCCACGAGGATCGCGTCTTCCCGGATGTAGGTCGGGACGAGTCCGTCGAGGTCCGCGTCCTCAATGTACGCGTTGAGCGTCTGATAGCGCTCCGGCATGCCATCGACGGTGCCCTGCCGCGTGAAGCAGCGCAGGGCGTACTCGCCGTCGTCGAGCGACAGCCGAAAGACGACGGCCACGTTCCCCGTCGCTGCCTTGGGGAGTCCGAGCGCGTTCGTATGCACCGTGGCCTGCTGCAAGTCCGCGTCGTCGAAGCACAACGCCGGCGTTTGCAGGGCGGTCTGGTAGTCAACAGCAGTCGGCCAGCGGGTGCTAGAGGCCATGCCTATCAGTGGATGTGGGTCCTGAACAACAAAGGATCCGGCGAGCACCTGCCGGGGCGCGTCGCGAAGCTATACTCAAAGCGAAGGCGGCGGTTCAGACCGGGCGGATCAGGAGGCGTCCTCCTGTTCCTCGACCCGTGAGACGAGCAGCGTCACGTCGTCGTTGCGGATGAGCGCGTCCTCCCGGAACTGATCGATCAGTCCTTCGAAGTCGTCGTCCATCAGGCTGAGAATGCTCTCCCAGTCGGGCAGGCCGATGTTCAGATCTTCCAGGTCCGCCAGGTCGTAGAGCCGTTCGGCGATGGCGTCGGTGGCCAGCAGAAAGGTGTCGCCCACCTGGCAGGTCCCTTCCATCGTCCGCAACTCTCCGCTTTCGATCACCTCGGCGTCGTGCTCCAGCCGCGTAGACAGCAGGGCGGGCGTCGAGTTGAAGCCTTCGGTCTTGTCGATTGGGAAGCGATGGATCAGCTCATTGTCCCGCAGGTGGAGCAGGCACGCGTCGCCCACGGCCAGGGCGCGCCAGCGGATGACGTCCTCGACGGTCCCGTTCGTTTCGGCCCCGCGCACGAGGTAAAACCCCAGCAGGGTCGCCAGCCCGCCCACGTCGCGCGCCTTTTGTTCGGCGTACCAGGGCAACTCGTCCCACGGCAGGACCACGTGCCAGGCCCGCGACGGGATCTCGAGCCATTCCATGAAAGCGTCCTGCTCCGGCACGGGCGGCTTTTTGACGAAGCTCTGCGTCAGCGTGGTCGCCCACCCCCGCGCCTCGAAGGAGTCGCTGGCGCCGTCGGCCACGGCGGCGCGGCCCGACCGCATGTCGAACGCAAAGGCGTCCTCATACTGATCCGGCTGGGTGCCTGCCTTCTGGAGCGTGTAAGCCTGAGTCTTGAGGATCACCATGGGAACGGCTGTAGCAAACGCAGGACGGACAACTTGCACACGAAAACGACGACCGTATCACGCCCAGGCCACACCGCCAAGTGCGATCGGGCGACGGCGCCGGTCCGCCCGCCCGATGAGGAACGGCAACGAATTAGCGCCGCATCTTGAGGCGCGTTCCGATGTCGAGACATTGCACGACGTCACCGATATCGGCGTTGAAGACGAAGGCGCGCGCCTGGTCCTGCATGTCATACCCCTCCTCGGCAAATCGTTCCCGCACGGGCGGCGGCATGATGCTGGACATCTCGTACAGTTGATTCGCGAACTCGTCCGGCAGCGTCGAAGAGGCTGTCGGATAGTGGATGGGCTCGTCCTCGATGGACGACAGGTGCACGTTGAAGAGCAGCAGGTGCCCGTCCTCGGTCTTGAGCTCGCGGAGGCGGGCCGCCGGATCGCGCGGATCGCCGTCCGAGGCTTCCCCGTCGGTGATGTTAAACACCAGGGGCGGGAACGACTCCGGATGCGACTCGACCCACGGGGCCAGGATGTCGTACGCATCGCTCAGGGCGCGGCACATGGGCGTCTTGCCGAGCGCATCCAGATCGAACCAGACGGGGAAGCGTACCTCGGTCTCCGTGGTGCCGCCCTTGCCGTCGGGCACGGTGCGCGTCATGGTCTCCAGCCGCAGCGGGTGCTCCGCCACGTCCCGGATCGAGACGAGCTCTTGGCCTTCCAGCTCGCCGCCGAGGGCGGGCCCGAAGGACTCGCCATACCCGAAGACGCCCACGTCGAAGTACTCGCGGACGCCTTCGTCTTGCGACTTGGTGCAGCGGACGACGAGCTCTTGCAACAGGCGGTTAATGGCGACGGTGAGGTGTTCAGCCCGGCTCTCGTCGCCTGGCCCGCCCATGGGCAGGTTCATCGAGGTGGACTGGTCGATCAGAAAGAAAATACACCCCGGCTGGCGACGGCTGATCTCCGCGGAGTAAGACATCGATTCGACGTATGGCATGCGCGGTCTGCTACGTCAAGTTAGGTGAAACTGGCGAACGGCGTGCAGGCCCGACGGCCGCGACGCCACGGTATGGCTCGGTGATAGCTTCGACCGATTAAGCAAAAAATTAAGCGATCGTGCGTAGAATATAAGAGCTAGCTACAAAAAGGGCAGCCCCCCGGCGGAGAGCTGCCCTCTTGACGTCGGCGTTTGCCGTTCGATGCTACCGCGAGGCGCTCGGGGTGTCGCCGCCAGAAAGCAGACTTTGATAGGCACGAACCAGGTCCGTGAACCCGGCACGATACCCTTCAGCATCCTCCCCGAGGGCGTCTTCGGCCAACGCCAGCACCTGCTCGGGCGTCGCCGTGCCCCGATGCTCGGAATCGCGCAGCACCATCCCGAAGCCCGCGACGGCGGCGGCGAACCGGAAGTCGTCCGTCGTAGCCGCCAGGTCGACCGGAGCCTCGGGCTTCGTCAACGGCTGTTCGATAAGCTGGCTCGTATCGCCGTCGGGCTGCTTGTAGCGCAGCTTCACCGTCATCAGGTCCGCCGAGCCCGCCGCGTCCGTCAGGTCGCGCTCCTGATACTTGAGGTCTCCGGCATCGCGCACCTCCGTGTCGGTCTCCGCGCCCACCGGGATCACCTCGTAGAGCGCCGTGACGGTATGCCCCGCTCCCAGCTCGCCCGCGTCCTTCGTGTCGTCCGCGAAGTCCTCCGCCTGCAACATCCGGTTCTCGTAGCCGATGAGGCGGTACGCGTAGACGTGCGCCGGGTTAAACTCGACCTGGATCTTCACGTCTTTGGCGATGGTGTAGAGCGTCCCGCCCAGCTCGCGCACCAGCACCTTCTGCGCTTCCAGTTCGCTGTCGATGTAGTAGTAGTTGCCGTTGCCGTGGTTGGCCAGCTTCTCCATCTTGTTGTCCTTCAGGTTCCCCGAGCCGAAGCCGAGCACCGTCAGGAACGTACCTTCCTCCCGTTTCTCTTCGATGAGGCGGACCAGTTCGGCATCGCTGGAGACGCCCACGTTGAAGTCGCCATCCGTGGCCAGGACGACGCGGTTGTTGCCCCCTTCGATGAAGTGCTCCTGCGCCACCTGATACGCCAGGCGGATGCCCGCGGAGCCGGCTGTGGACCCGCCCGCCCGGAGCGCCTCGATGGCCGAACGCAGGCTGTCCTTCGCACTGCCCGGCGTGGACGGAAGCGCGAGCCCCGCCGCCCCGGCGTAGACGACGATGGCGACGCGGTCGTCTTCGCCCAGCTCGTTCGTCAGCAGCTTGAATGCTTTCTGGAGCAGCGGCAGCTTGTTGGGCATGTCCATCGACCCGGACACGTCGAGCAGAAAGACCAGGTTGCTCGCCGGTCGCTCCGACTCGGGCAGGCGCTCCCCCTGCAACCCGATGTGGACGAGCTGATGCGCGCTGTTCCACGGCGCCGGACC
>JAAAOL010000387.1 GCA_009908885.1 Bacteroidota bacterium
TGCGCCACGCTTACCAGCAGAAAGGCTCTCGACTCTTCGCCCACACTTACGTGGAATCCTTCACCGGCGAGGCTCACAACTTCGAGCGCCTCGGTGAGTTCACCGCTTCCGAACGGACGACCCGTCACCAGGACACGCCGGTCAACGACGCCCCGCACTCGAGGCGCCTGGTCACGCCGGGCGACTACGACTGGGGCGACCTGGTTGACCGTGAGGACAAGCTCCGTCTGCTGATCGAGCCCGAGTCCAACTACATGCGAGCTGCGCGGAATGCGCTGGGTCGCAAGCTGGACGATGTGATCATCGCTGCCATGGGCGGTAACGCCCAGTCCAAGGCCGCCGACGGCACCCTGACGAACGTCGCGCTGCCTGCCGGCCAGAAGGTCGGTGTCCAGTTCGGTACGGCGGGCACCGACGCTGGCCTCACGCTGGACAAGATTCTGGAGGGCATTCGGATCCTGCAGAACAACGAGGCGTGGGAAGACGGCGAGATGTGCATCGCCTATGGCTCGAAGCAGGTGAACGATGTACTGAAGATCGCCGAGCTGACCAGCTCCGACTACCAGACCATGCAAGCCCTGACGGCCGGCACTCTGGAAGGCGCTGGCCCGCTCGGTCTTCGGTGGATCCGCACGGAGCGTCTGCCGCTCGCCACTGCTGACCGTTCCGTCTACATGTGGAACACCATGGCGGTCGGTACTGGCGTCAACGAGGAGTTCTTCGGCCGGATCGCACCGGACCCGACGAAGGGCTTTGCTCACCGCGTCTACGCTCGCGGCTCCTGGGGTGCCACGCGCATCTGGGACGAGGGCGTAGTGGAGATCATCGCTGACGAGGCTCCGTAATGCCTGACACGGCTACGTCCGTGACCAACGAGGCCCTGCTCCTTCTGGGGCAGGGCTTCGTTTCTTCTCTGGAGGAGAGTTCACAGAAGGCCGAGGTGGCCCGCGTGTTCTTCGACTCCTGCCGGCGCTCGGTGCTGTCCGAGGCCAACTGGAACGCCGCGATCAAGCGGATGATCCTACCTCTGAAGTCTGGCGCTCCCGAGTTCGGTTGGTCATTCCAGTACCGATTGCCGAACAACTGCGCCCGTATCACCGGGCTGTACGACTCCGACGGTAACCGGCTGGAGCAGTACGAGTACGACCTCGAGGGCGACCTGGTGCTGACCAACGAGGGTGAGGTGCGCTGCCGCTACGTGGACGAGGAGCGGGAGATCGGCTACATGCCCCGCGAGTTCACCGACTGCGTGGCGGCACTGCTGGCATCGAAGATGGCGGCGAAGCTGACCGGCTCGAACTCGAAGATGTCGAGCATGTTCCAGCTCTACATGGAGCGGCTCGATGCCGCCAAGGGCACCGACGCGGTCCAGGACGAGTACGACTATGACAGGCCGACCTCGACCCTGGAGCGTATCCGTTGAGGACGAAGCAGGCACTCACTGACTTCACTGGTGGCCGTGTCTCGCGGCGCATGGGCGCTCGCGTGGACTCTGACCGCTACCGGCGCTCTGCCTTCGAGGTCGACAACTTCATCGTGCTCCGGGATGGCGGCGTGTTCCGTCGGCCGGGGTTCGAGTTCTGCGCTCAGTTCGATGCCTTCCAGGACGCCGACGCTGCGGTCCTGCGTGTGATCAACTTCGAGTGCCAGTTCGATGAGGATGTCGCCATCGTGCTTGGCCGGCAACGGATGTGGGCCTTCGATGACGGCGAGCTGTCCTGGTTCACTGAGGCTGGCGAGAGCCCCTACACCGACGGCGATATCTGGGATGTGGGCTATACCCAGGACGGCGACACGCTATATCTGACCCATCCCGACTACGCGCCCCGTCGGCTTACGCGGGTATCGAGGGAGCCGAGTCAGTTCACGCTGGACATCCTCCCGCTTGACGCTATCCCGCAGCACAACTTCAACGATGCGTCGTCACCGACCAGCGAAGGGACGGTGCTCTCGTTTGATTTCGCTAACACCTGGGCCGAGGGCGACACCTACGAACTCGCGATAGACACGATCAACTTCAACGTCGACCCTGCCCCGCAGACCTACAGTACCGATCCGGCGGTGATGCGCTCCAGGCTGAAGTCTCACATAGCCGCGATCATCAATCTGTCCGCTACGTCGATATTCGGCGGCGAGACGGTATCGGTAACCGTGACCGGCGATGGTCCGTTCATCGTGCAGATCAGCCCGGTGAGCTACAGCGACCAGATCGCGATATCAGTGGACTCGGTGACGACGGCCGGTGACGGGACGCTGTCGATCTCTCCGGCCTCTGGCGATGCGCTGAATGCCCCGGAGGACGCCTGGTCGAATACTCGCGGCTGGCCGGCCTTCTGCACCCTGCATGAGCGCCGGCTCGTCTTCGCCGGTCACCCGGTGCTGCGTAATCGCGTGTGGGGCTCGGCGGTGGCCGACTACAGCGACTGGGAGCTTGGCCCGTTCGATGACGACGCCTTTGAGTTTGACCTGGTGGGGTCTGGCCGGGTGGATATCCGCTGGATCGCCTCTCGCCAGTACCTGGTGGTCGGCACCCAGTCCGGTGAGTTCGTGCAGTTGAACCGGCCCCTGACGCCGTCCTCGCCCTACTTCGCGAAGCAAACGCAGTACCGCTCTGCCAATGTGCGCCCGCTCGCCGTGAACGCCGCCACGATGTACTGCACGGTGAACGGCCGGAAACTCCGGCAGCTCCAGTACAGCGACGATGTGGACGGCTTCCAGTCTGCCGACCTCACCTACATCGATTCCGATGTGATGTCCGAGGGTATCGTGGACATGGCCTACGGACAGGAGCCGGACTCTATCATCTGGTGCGTGACGAGGTCCGGGATGCTGATGGGCCTGACCTACGACCCCGACGTGGGCGTGGTCGCATGGCACCGGCACTACACCCTCGGGAAGATCAAGAGCGTGTGCGTCACTCACGAGGGTGGTCGCGACAACGTGTATGTGATCGCCGCCCGCGATGGGATCTGGTGCCTGCTCAGGATGAAGTACTCCAGCGACTACTTCACCGTGGAGCGACCCAGTACCGAGGCGCTCGGGGTCGAGACCTACCCGCTGGCCGAGAAGGACGAGTTCCTGGACTACTACCGGGTGGCGAACACGGTGGTGCGCTCGGACGGTGTGGCCGTGCCGGTCTCCGGTGGTGCGCTGGGCGGTTACGAGGTGGAGGTGATGTTCGATGGCGCGAGGGCGAAGCAGGAGGTGCTGGACGGTACTGAGGTCGTGGTTCCCGGTAATACCGCCCCGGCCCGCTGTGTCGTCGGTCTGCCGTACAAGTCCCTCCTGGTGCCGACCCCCATCGAAGGGGCTGACCAGGGCACAAGCCAGACGAACCTGACCCGGTTCGCGCAGATCTACCTGCGGTTGGTGGAATCGGCCATGCCGACCATCGACGGGGTGAGGCCGGAGGAGCGGTTCCCGTCCGACAAGATGGGCGAGGAGCCACCGCTGTTCACTGGCGATGTGAGGCTGTCCGGCGTGGACGCGACCCGCCCGCATACTATGCGCATAGAAGCGGACATGCCGTATCCTTGCTACATCGCTGGGATGTTCGGGGTGGTGGAAAGCAATGAGGATTGAATACGCGCCGGCACTGATCGAAGACGCGCACACCATGACGCGTGAGGACGGGCTGATCCATGGATTCTGGAACGAGCACTTCTACAGCACGGCCGGAGACTACGAGGCCGAGCGGGCGTTCGGCCATCTCTCGGCCCTGGTCGCCTCTGATGATGCGTATGTTGTGGCTGCCAATGAGAGCGGGCGTCCTGTTGGCGTTCTTGCCCTGGTTGCTCATCGGACTATGTGGGGCACTACTCGAGTCGCTGCCGAGATCCTCTGGTACGTCCATCCCGACTACCGGGGCCAGGGACACGGGCGAAAGCTGATGCAGATGGGTAAGCGGTGGGCCGAGAGTGCGAACTGCCACCTGATCCAGGCTCACGCCGGCGACCGCCAGATATTCGTGAGGGTGAACTGATGTGCTTTGAAGCATTGGCCGTCGCCTCGGGTGTCGTGGACGTCGGTCTGGGTCTGTTCGGTGCCAGCGAGGCGAAGAAGGCCGGGAAGGAAGAAGCCCGTGCCGAGCGGGCGGCGACGAAGGAGGCGGTGCGCCGAATCGACCGTGGCCGGGAGATCAGCACATCGAACCTGCGCTCGCAGGCCGGGGCGTCCGGGATTGCTGTCTCGTCCAAGTCCGTGCTC
>JAAAOL010000417.1 GCA_009908885.1 Bacteroidota bacterium
CTCGTACGGTCCAATAGCGCTTCCAAGGGATTCAGGAGCGCATTGACCGTCTGAGAGCTATCGGACTGGTCTTTGATTTGGTGGCGGGCGTCCTTAATCAGGTTTTTATAACGGATCGCGTTCTGCGACAACTCGGCTTCGACGTGCTTCGTCGGCATGAAAAGCGACACGCAGAGGTCGCTGTTGGTCGTGGCCAGTTGCTTCAGGACGTTGCGAGTGATCAGATCCATCGACTGAAACGAGATAAGTTAGCAGAATGGATGTGGGATGATATACCGCCGTTTCATCCGGGATGTTCGTCATCGGGTGAATTTGTTAGCAGAAGGGCACGAACGGGAGCGCCATCGACGCCCTCGACCTTCAGCGGGGCTGCGACGAGTTGGTAGGTGCCGGGTGGGACGTCCCGGAGCATCAGGTTTTCGAGGTTGCTCATTCCGAACGTTCCCAATGCCTTGTGAGCCAGGAGGTCCTTGCTGGAAAACGGATCCATCGACGGAGCGTCGGTACCTACGAGCACGACGCCCCGTCGTCCTAGATGCTCGATGGCCTCGGGCTCGAAGTACACATAATCGCCGTCCCATGCGGTGGCAGGCAACGCACTATGCCGGGTTCGGAAAAGGATGCGCTGTGCTTCACGATCGCCTGCTACCATCTCGTCGACCACCTCAGCAGAGATAGAATCCAGGTCGTCCGGCGTATGCACCACCCGGCAGAGTCCGACGAAGTGCTGCAACGGCATTTCGTCGATCGTGGCGCCATCGGGCAGGTAATGAAAGGGAGCGTCGGCGTGAGTGCCCGCGTGCAGGCTCTGCGTCAGCGCGTGGAGATTCACGGCGCTTCCCTCCTCCCCGATGCGGCCATTGTTGGTAAACCTGACGGGCTGATCTCCGGGCCATACCGCCGTCGCGGGTGTCAGCGGGCGTGAAATGTCGTAAATGTGCATACGTCGTGGGGGGTACGTCAGAACGGTTGTTCATCCCCCCTCCCATCACAATCGGGCTATGCGGAAGGGGTCGACCACGCCTGTTGCGGCGTACGAGAGGGCGTCGACTGTCGGGGGGCGCGGTCGCCGTGGAAAGATGGGCTCGGCGGAACCGGGCGTCGTCGTGGTCCGCCGCCGCTGGGCGGGTCAGACGAGGGGTCGGAGCCGCCGCCCAGGAGGACGTGCCAGAGCATGATTTCTAGCAATACGAGACCCACGATGGCCAGGAGATCGGCGAGGTGAAGCGACATCGGACCGCTTGAGGGATTAGGTTTCCATTAATTCCACCCTTCAATATAGGGCACGTGACACATATGTACCTGTGTTGCAACGGTTCGCCCGATCCCGGTCTCTGGCCCGATCGCGGGAAACTCCGGCTCAGAGGCGGTGTCCTAGTGAATCACTCATGATTCTGGTACTTCACCACCCACCACGGTCCCTGTGCAGTACGACGTCGTCACCATCGGAGCGGGGCATAATGCGCTCGTTGCCAGCGCCTACCTCGCCCAGGCCGGATATCGCGTTGGAGTCTTCGAGCGGCGTCCCATCGTCGGCGGTGCGGTGTCGACCCAGGAGATCGTTCCGGGCTACCAGTTCGATCTGGGCGGTAGTGCTCACATCCTGATCCGCCTGACGCCCATCGTCGAAGAGTTGCAGCTGGAGCGGTTCGGTTTGACCTATCTGGACCTCGACCCGCTGTTCTTCGCTCCCTTCCCAGACGACGAAGCCGTCTTCATCTACCGCGACGTCGATCGCACCGTCGACCACCTAGAATCCCTGTTCCCCGGGCAGGGACGGGCATATCGGCGGTTTATCGACGACTGGCGCGATTTCTCGCTGACCGTCCGCGATACGTTTCTGGCGTCGCCGAGCCCATTCCAGCTGGGCAAGTCGATGGCCTTCGGCGGATCGCCGCCGATGGACTGGAAAGCGGCCATGCGCCACATCACCCGGCCGTATGGCGAGGTGGTGTCCGAGTACTTCAGTGAGCATAAGCTCCAGACGATGCTGGCCTGGATGGCTGCGCAGTCCGGTCCCCCGCCGACGGAGCCGATGACGGGCCCGTTCGTCTTGTGGCACCCGCTGTATCACGAAGGCGGCATCGCACGGCCACGTGGGGGCTCAGGGATGCTGACGCAAGCCCTGAAACAGCATATCGAGGCGCACGGGGGCGACGTGTTCGTCGATGCCCCGGTGACCGAGATACTGATGGAAAATGGAGAGGCTGTCGGCGTCCGCGTCGATGACGAGCCGATCACCGCCCGCGCCACGCTCGCGGGAACGCACGTCAAGGAGAGCCTGGGTCGTCTGCTTCCCGAGCGATACCGCCCAGATTTTATCGACAACCTGCGCCTGGGGAATGGCTTCGGAGCGATCCTCCGACTGGCGCTGGACCGTCCTGTTCGGTACACCGCGCACCCTGGAACGGATGCCCGCGTGGGACTCCAACTGATCTGCCGTGATATGCAGCAGTTGCATTCCGCCTACGGCAGCTTCATGCAGAAGCGTCCGGCGGAAGATCCGCCGATCGTCGCTATGACCTTCAGCGCCGTAGACGATACCCTGGCTCCGCCCGGCGGCGAAGTGCTCTGGCTGTGGGCCCAGTATTTCCCCTACGAACTTGCCGACGGGCAACGCTGGGAGGACATCAAGGGCGACGTGGCAGATACCATCCTGGACACCTTCGAGCAGTACGCCCCCGGCACGCGAGACGCCATCGTCGGGCAGCTCTTCCAGCACCCTGAATGGCTGGAACGTGAACTCGGGCTGTTTCGCGGGAACGTGATGCACCTGGAAATGAGCATCGATCAGATGTTCATGCTGCGCCCACACCTGTCCCTGAGTGACTACCGCGCGCACGTCGACAGGCTCTATTTGACCGGAGCCAGCACCCATCCAGGCGGTGGCATCATGGGGGCCTCCGGACGTAATGCTGCTCGGGTGCTTCTCAAGGATCTGGACTAACGCGCACAGCAAGTGCCCTAACCGGTGACGTACCTCACATTTTTGCTGATCTTCCTCGTCGCTCCCATCGCTGTGTTATGGCTGACGCGGCGACCGCTACCTCCGCATATCGATCGACGGCGTGCGCGCTGGTCGATTCTGCTCGTATGCGTCATCGCCTTCGTATACACCACTCCGTGGGATAACTACCTCGTGTATCGCGGCGTGTGGGGATATGGGAGCGAGCGCGTGCTCGGGACGATCGGGTACGTGCCGCTGGAAGAATACGCCTTCTTTCTGCTTCAGCCGATTTTGACGGGGCTCGTCCTCTATCGCGCACTCCGACGACAGAATCGGCCTGAAATTCGTCAGATGGTGCCTATTAGATTTATTGGAGGTGTATTTTTTATTGCAATAACGGGTATTGGGGTCGCTTGTCTATTCTCCAGCGATTCAGCCCTGTACATGGGCCTCATCCTGGCCTGGGCGCCCCCCGTGTTGTCTGGCCTCTGGGCTTACGCCGGTGACCTCTTCTGGGCGCTCCGCCGACCGTTCGCCTTCGCCGTGATCGGACCTACGCTCTATCTCTGGATCGCCGACCGCATTGCCCTCGGCCTTGGCATCTGGCACATCTCGGACACCTACTCGTTCGACTTCGACCCCCTCGGCCTCCCCATCGAAGAGGCGACCTTTTTCCTGGTGACCAACCTTCTGGTGGTGCAAGGCACCCTCCTGTTCTTGTACGGAGACCTCGTCGCTGAGACGCGCCGCCGAAAATCAGCGTCCTGACCCCTTCCTGCTTTATACAACCTGTTCCCAACACAATGCCATCAATTCCTGAAATAGATCCGACCGACCTTCAAAAGCGCCTCGACGAGGAAGACATCCAGCTTCTCGACGTGCGGGCGGCGGACGAGCGTGCGCTCGTCTCGCTAGGTGGCCTCCACATACCGATCACCGAACTGCCCGAACGCCTCGACGAGCTCGACGAATACCGGGATACCCCGCTGGTCGTCTACTGCCGCTCCGGCGCACGCTCCGGTCAGGTCGTCCGCTACCTCCAGTCGATGGGCTTCACGAACGTACACAATCTGAAAGGCGGAACGAACGCCTGGAGTCGCAAGGTCGATCCCTCGCTGCCAACGTACTGAGGCACTGCTTAGCTACTAAGTGGAATCAACCAAGAACATTAGCGTCCCACCCCTCACGGTCTCGCTTGGGTCCTCTCCTTCCGCGAAGAGCCTGTGCTGAACTCGATGCAGTAAGAGCCAGAGAGG
>JAAAOL010000298.1 GCA_009908885.1 Bacteroidota bacterium
TATCGGAATCCGCCCATACGATTGTCTGAATCAGCCTATACGGCTCACATTCCGGATTCAACTTGCACGGAGTATTGATCAAGCCAAAACGGACATCCTCTACCAGACAGAGCGTTGGGGCTCTGCCCGAACAAACGGTCCCAGGTGCGACGGTGACGTCAGAAATAACTTCACACCACTGGTTGATTCCAATTAGTACAGCCCGATGGCCGTGTACGTCGGCGCGGACGCATCCTGGCCGACGTACTGGTTGCGCTTGATGGCCATCTCGACGACGGCGTCGGGCTGGAGCTGATCGGCCTGGGCGTCGCTGAAGGTGGCGCTGGGGAAATGCACGCGCAGCGAGTCGCCCTCGGCGATGGGGTCGGTCGCCGCGCCATACTGCAGCACGGTGCGGGCCGCGAGGGTGCAGGCCCACCGCTCCGCCTCGTCGTCGCACGAGGCCACCGCCGCCCGCAGACGGACGGTGCCCGGCGCCATCTGCTGATCACCCACGGCCTGTTCGGAGGACCCGACAGCGGTCTCGGTGGTGTCTGCGCTTCCGGCGTCCTGCGCCGACTGCTGCCGGGCGTTGCCACAGCCGAGGATCAGCAGGGAGATGAGGAAAGCGGCGACAAAGCGAACGGGAAGCATGGCGTCGTCAGATGATGAAAGGATGCGAGAAAGTAGCGATTTCCTGTGATCCGGTCAATGGACGCGCTCATCGCATTTTCCAACACACGCTGGGACCCTGACACACCGTTGGCGGTGGCATCGTTATATTGTCGTCGAATCGCTGTCTGCAGTGAAGCCGTATCCGCATGACTGAATTTCTCGACACGGACGTCCGCTACGTGAAAGGCGTCGGCGAGCAGCGGGCCGAGGTGCTCCACGGCGTGGGCGTGCACACCGTCCACGACCTGCTGCACTACTTCCCGCGCCGCTACCTGGATCGCTCCACCGTGACGCCCATCCGCCGCCTGCGCGACGGCGAGGCGGTCACCGTGGTGGGCACCGTCCAGGCCAAAGGCGTGATTCCGGGCCGCCGCAGCAAGCGCTTCGAGCTGCGCATCCAGGACGAGGGCGGCGGCGTGATGAAATGCGTCTGGTTCCGCGGCTACCAGTGGATCAGCAAGCTGTTCAAAAAGGGCGAGCGCATCGCCTTTCACGGCAAGGTGCAGCAGTACGGGCGCACCTTCTCGATGACGCACCCCGACTTCGACAAGCTGGACGACGACGGTCCCGCGCTCGACACCGGCCGCATCATCGCCCTCTACCCCGGCAGCGCCGCGCTCGACCGGGTGGGCCTCAACAGCCGGGGCCTGCGCCGCGTCATCTACACCCTCTTCAAAGAGCACGGGCTCAAGCTGGACAACCTCTTCCCGGAGTGGATCGAGGAGCAGTACGACCTGATCGACGGGCGCGTGGCGCTGCGGGCCATCCACTTTCCGAAGAGCCAGCGCGAGCTGAGCCAGGCCCGGGAACGCCTCAAGTTCGAGGAGCTGTTCTTCATCCAGCTGATGCTGGCGCTCACGAAGCAGACGCGCCAGGAGGTCGCCGGCCCCACGTTCGACGCGCCGGGCGAGTACGTCCACCGCTTCCTGGACGAGGTCCTGCCGTTCGACCTGACCGGGGCGCAGGAGCGAGCGCTCGACGACGTCATCCGCGACACGCAGCGCGGCCTCCAGATGAATCGCCTCATCCAGGGCGACGTGGGCAGCGGTAAGACGGTGGTGGCCGTGGCCGCCCTCCTGCACGCCATCGACAGCGGCTACCAGGGCGCGTTCATGGCGCCGACCGAGATCCTGGCCGAGCAGCACTACGCCAACCTGCAGCAGTACCTGGACCCGCTCGGCCTGGAGACGCGGCTGCTGGTGGGCGGCCAGCGGAAGGCGCTGCGCGAAGAGATCCTGGCCGACATCGCCGAGGGGCGCGCCCACGTGGTCGTCGGCACCCACGCCGTCATCCAGGACCACGTCGACTTCGCCAAGCTGGGCCTCGCCGTGGTGGACGAGCAGCACCGCTTCGGCGTGATGCAGCGCGCCAAGCTGTTCGAGATGGGCGACAACCCGCACATGCTGCTGATGACGGCCACGCCCATCCCCCGCTCGCTCGCGATGACCGTCTACGGCGACCTGGACGTCTCCATCATGGACGAACTCCCGGCGGGCCGCAAGCCCATCAAGACGCGGCTGCGCTCCGAGAAGCGGCGCGGCGAGGTGTACCAGTTCCTGCGCGAGCAGCTGCGCGAGGGGCGGCAGGCCTACGTCGTCTACCCGCTCGTGGAGGAGAGCGAGAAGCTGGACCTGAAGGACGCCGAGAGCGGCTTCGAGAAGCTGCAGGCCGAGTTCCGCCCGTACAAGGTAGACCTCGTGCACGGACGCCTCTTCTCCTACGAGAAGGAGGACGCGATGGACCGCTTCAAGCGCGGCGAGACGGACATCCTCGTCGCCACCACCGTCATCGAGGTGGGCGTGGACGTGCCCAACGCCTCCGTCATGATCGTCGAGCACGCCGAGCGCTTCGGCCTGAGCCAGCTCCACCAGTTGCGCGGGCGCATCGGGCGGGGCGAGTACCAGAGCTATTGCATCCTCATGGCCGACTACAAGCGCAGCGCCGAGGCCGAGGAGCGCCTCAACGCGATGGTCTCCACCAACGACGGCTTCGAGATCAGCGAGCTGGACCTGAAGCTGCGCGGGGCGGGCGACTTCTTCGGCACCAAGCAGAGCGGCCTGCCCGACCTCAAGATCGCCGACATCACGGAGGACCAGCCCATCCTCACCCAGGCCCGCGAGGCCGCCTTCGCCCTGCTCGACCGCGACCCGCACCTGCGCGCCCCCGAGCACGAGCCCATCCGCGCCTACTTCGACCACTACTACGCCGACCGCAACCTCGGCTTCGCGCGGGTGGGGTGATTAGTGGAAATCTACACGACCTTTCTCCTTCGGGGTAACGTATGATCTTGCACTGGACACGATTATGCCACATAGCCGGACGGCTGAAAGATGAAAGACACGCTGAAGCGACTCGAGCAACTCTCTGCCGAAACGGGGCTATCAGACGACCAGATCATCGCGAAGGCGCTTCAGTCGGGTATTCGCCAACTCTGGCGCGAGCGTACGCTGGCAGCGTACCTGAACGATGAGATCTCCCGGGAGGAAGCCATCGATCAGGTCGGCATCGACTGGGTTGAGTTGGCCGAGCGGCAGCGCGATGCCATGGAGGAGGATCTGGCATGGGCCCTGAAGTAGACGATGCCATCGCAGATGCCGGTCCGCTCCTTCATCTCTACGAGATCGACCGGCTGTCTTTTCTGCATCTATTCAGCGTGTTGCACGTTCCCGATGCGGTCTGGGACGAAACGGTTGGCCGCGACCGTATTCCCGCCGAAAGTATGGAGCAACTGGACAACCTCCGACGTCATCCGGACGATGCCGCCCAGGTACGCGCCTTCATAGCGCGGGAAGACCTCGGCCATCTTCAGTATGGGGAGCAGGCGTGCTTGTGGCTTCTGGCCAGACAACAGGCAGCGCTCGTACTGACCGACGACCTGGCCGTGCGCGAGGCCGTCAAGCAACAGGGAGGCACGCCTGTCGGCTCGCTGGGAATCATCATCAGAGCATCCCGAACCGGACGGATCGATACCGAAGAAGCAGAACGCCTGCTGCGGCGTCTTCACGAGAACAGTTCGCTCTTCGTCACCGATGCGATTGTGGACATAGCGATTGAGCAGTTGAAACGGCGCTCGTAACGGATGTGGATTGGCCGCAGCCTCGGCGTCGCACGGGTGGGGTGAGACGTCCGGAGCGAATGGCGGCATCTCGGGATAAGACTCCATCGGCGTGCTGTTTTTCTTGACGACAGACCACCTGCCCCACACATGATACAAGAACGGACCGCTGCACCGGCGCTCGACCTGCTATGACTGCCGCCCTTCAGCCCCTCCTCGACGACCTCCGCGCCGCCCTCCACGCGCTGTACGGCGACCGGCTCATTTGGCTCGTGCTCTACGGCTCGCACGCCCGCGGCGAAGCGCACGACGAATCGGACGTGGACGTGCTCGTCGTGCTCAATGGCTCGGTGCAGTCTGGCCGCGAGGTTCGGCGGATGAGCAACGTACGCACCCGCACCGGATTGCGCCACGAACGCGCCGTCTCGCTCCTGCCAGTTGCTGAGTCCGATTTTCAGAATCAGTCCTCGGCGTGGC
>JAAAOL010000422.1 GCA_009908885.1 Bacteroidota bacterium
CTGGGTCAGGCCCACCTGGGCGCCGCCCATCGCCAGGGCCCGCGCGCCGACACCGCCCGCCAGGAAGTCCGCCCCATACTTGGCGACGCTCTGCGCCTGGGCGCTCCCTGCGCCGAGCGACAGCACGAGCAGGCAGCTTAGGAAGAGGGTGCAGAGGATGGATCGAGGGCGACCGAGGGCGCTACGCAGATCGACGGACATACTCGAATCGATACGGAAGATGAGACAATACCGGGTGTTTCGTAACGAGGGGCAGAGGCGACGTCTCGTGTCTATGCGTAGCTCAAGAAATGGGCCAAAGCAGCGTCGATACAACCCGATGTGTTCCAGGGCGTTCCCCGACGGAATGCTGCGGTTCTGGGTGGTGACGATTGGCACCGTAGGTTTCTATATTCGGCATCCTGGCGGGCATCGTCAAGGGAAATGCACATCCGGAACATATTCCAACCGTGTACCGCAATCGCCCCACGGAGGCTCCGCCCCCCGGCAACCTCGGTCGCAGGTTGCCGGGGGGACACGCGCGGACCGACGACCGTATAAGCGGCTGCACGCGTTGAGCGCCTGAAGCGGCCAGGAGCCGGGATGCCGTTACCCATCGAAGCCACGTGCCTATCGGTCCTGCCGCACCGCCTGCCCGCACTTGCCTTCGAACCAACCCGCTGACACGAACTCCAGCGCCATGCCCTCGTTGCCCTCCCTCTCTGTGTCCGACGTCCGCGACTGGACGAGCAGCGCCTACTTCGACCGCGGCCGCCGCTACTACGAGCGGGGCGCCATCCGGAACCCGCGCCGTGCGAACCACACCTTGAAGGCCCAGTGTCTGGGTTCGCGTCCCACGCCGTATCACGTCCGCATCGAGCTGGGACCGTCCGGCATCGTCTCGGGCGACTGCTCCTGCCCCATCGGCGAGGGCGGTCGGTGCAAGCACGCCGTCGCATTGCTGCTGACCTGGGTTCACGACGCGGACTCGTTTTCACAACAATCCTCACTGACGAAGCTGTTGAACCAGCTCGACGCCGACGTCCTCGTCGATATCATTCAGACCGTGCTGGAACGACAGCCCGAGCTGGAGGGGCTGGTCGTGATGCGGGCGCAAGCCGCGTCGAACACGCTCACCGCCGAGGAGGCGCGCAGGCAGGTGCGGGAGCGGGTGCGGTCGGCCACCCAGGTCTACGACTACGACACGCTGCAGACCCTGGTGGACGACCTCGACACGTACCTCGACCTCGCCGACCAGCAGCTCGGCGACGACCCCGCCCAGGCGGGCCCCCTGTACGCGGCCCTCGCCGACGAACTCTGCGAACACTATGACGAACTGTACGACGAGCAGGGCAGCCTCGCCACCCTGATTAGCCGCAGCTGTGATGGGGCGGCGCAGGCGTTCTCGGAAACGGACGCGCCCGAACGGCGGCAGGCGCTGCTTCGCACCCTCTTCGAAGTCTACGCCTGGGACGTTCGCCAGGGCGGATACGGCATCGGCGACGCGGTGCCGGACCAGATCCTGGCCTGGGCGACGCCCGATGAGCGGCGGCGGGTCGCGTCGTGGATCCGAGAGCTGCTGGGGGCCGGATCCCCCTCCTCCTGGCGGCGGCAGGCCCTGGGAGGCTTTCTGCTGGCACTCGAAGCCGATGAGATGGACGACGAGACCTATCTGGAGCGCTGCCGGGAGACCGGACGGCTGGCCGACTTGACGGGGCGACTGCTGGAGCTTGACCGCGTCGATGAGGCGGTGACCGAGGCCCGGCAGGCGGAAGACTTTGACCTGCTTCAGCTGGCCGCCCGGTTCGAGGAGCACGACGCCGAAGGGCCGATCCTCGACGAGATGGAAGAGCGCATGGAGCACTCCCATGCAGCAGACCAGTTCCTGCGCTGGATGCTCAACCATGCGGATCGCCACGACGACGCCGAGCGGGCCCTCGACCTCGCGGAACAGCTCCTCTGGCTCCGCCCGAGCGCTGGGGGGTTTGCGAGGGTGAAAGAGTACGCCCAAACGCTGGGCCGCTGGGACACGGTGCGCAGCCAGCTCCTCGACCGCCTGCACCAGGACGACCAGCACGGCGTGCTGACGCGCATCTACCTCAACGAAGGAGACGTGGCGGAGGCGCTGGAGACGCTGCGTCAGCAGCGGGCCGAAGGCACGCCCAGCGGCCCCTTCTGGAGCGCGCGCTCGGTGCCTGCGCTGATGGTGGAGGTCGCCGAAGCGGCCGAGGAGGAGCATCCCCGCGAGGCCATTCGGCTCTACCGGGAGCGGGCAGAGGCGCTCATCGACCAGCGCGGGCGAGGCAACTACGCCGAGGCGGCCCGTTACCTGCAACGCGTCAAGGCTCTCCACGAGCAGCTGGATGAGATGGAGGCGTGGACGACGCTCATCGAGGAGGTGCGCGACCAGGACCCGCACCTCCCGGCAATGACCGACGAGTTCAACAAGGCCGGCCTGTAATGGGAACGTGTGGACGTATGGATGTAGGGACGTGGGGATGTATGGACGTGGGAAGTCCTTCCGTTTTCGCCCGGCGATGTTCCTTTCGCCGAGGACGTAATGCGTAACACGTGATGCGTAACACGTGATGCGTAACACGTAATGCGTAAAGAAGCCCCTCGACGCTGATTTGGGCCCGCACAGGGAGGCGTGGCAACGCTTACGCATGACGACGTTCGGAATACACGGTCCGGCTATCCCTCCAAGATCAGACTGCATCAATATCAACCTCCTCCAACCATCCCTCCGTCCATCCTTCCACACTCAGCTCCGACACCCTGCCGACGTGACCCCACCTATGTCCGCCGGAGCCGCACCGCGAAGGCGCCGTCCGTGTGATGCCGGTGCGGGAGCGTCTGGAGTGCCCCGTCAGCCGTGAGCACCTCGTCGGGAACGAGGCCCTCCCCCGATTCCAGCGCGTAGTCCGGGTGCCGCTTCAGGAAGGCGGCGATGCGGTCTGCATTCTCCTCCGGCGCGATGGTGCAGGTGCTGTAGACGAGCAGCCCGCCCGGACGCACCAGCGCTGTGGCCGCGTCCAGCAGCGCATCCTGCAGGTCGGTGAGTTCGTCCAGCGCCGCCGCCTCCCGATTCCAGCGGAGGTCGGCCCGCTTGGCCAGCACGCCGAGGCCCGAGCACGGGACGTCCAGCAGCACGCGGTCGGCCTGCGGGCGCTCGTCGCGCTCTGCGAGGTCGCGCAGATCAGCCGCGATGGGACGGATGCCGTGGAGGTCGTGCGCCTGCGCGCCCTCTTTGATCAGGCCGAGGCGCCCCTCGTGTACGTCGAACGCCAGCACGCGGCCCCGGTCGTGCATCCGCTCGGCGATGTAGAGCGTCTTGCCCCCCGGCGCGGCACAGCCGTCCACGATGGTCTCGCGCGGCTGCGGATCGAGCAGCCGGACCACCAGCGCCGCACTCTCGTCCTGGATCGCGCACACCCCGTCATCCAGCCAGCCGCTGCGCAGGATGGGCTGCACGGACGCGACGCGCACTACGTCGTCTAGATAGGGCGACCTCGACCATTCGACCTCGACCTCGTCGAGCCGCGTCGTAAACGCCTCGACCGTCGTCTTCAGCAGGTTGATGCGGAGACCATAGATCGGGCGCGTGTTGTTCCAGCGGAGCAGCGCCTCCGTCTCCTCCCGCCCGAAGCGCTCCAGCCAGCGCCGCACCATCCACGTCGGGTGCGAATGCGTGAGGGCGAGCGCTTCGGCGGGGTCGTCCTCCGACGGCGTCGGCAGGCGCTCCCGGCTGCGCTGCACCGTGCGCAGGATGCCGTTGACGAGCCCTCCCGCCCCGGGCCGCACCCGCCCCTTGGCGAGTTCGACGGCCTCGTTGATGGCGGCGTGGGGCGGGGTGTCTTGCAGCAGCAGATCGTAGAGGCCGACGCGCAAAATCTGCTGGAGGGTCGACTCCATCGCGTCGAAGTCGCCCCGGTAGTAGTGCGCCAGGATGAAGTCCAGGTAGCGACGCCACCGCGTGACGCCCGCCACGTAGTCCGTCGCCTGCCGCACCTCGCGGGGATCAGCGTCGTCGGGCAGGTGGGATTGCGTGAGCCCGACGTACGCGCCACGATTCTGGATGCGGTCCAGTTGTTCGATGGCGAGGGCGCGGGCGGTCGTCGGCGTCGAAGGATGGGTCATGTGAGGAGAAAGGACGCTCCTGTCGTCGGTGCGTGTCGAGAAAAAAAAGAA
>JAAAOL010000155.1 GCA_009908885.1 Bacteroidota bacterium
TGATCCAGCACGCCGAATTCGGCACCGGGGCGCCCCGCATGACGCTGCGCGTGGAACGGCTCCAGCAGCATATCCGAGCCGTCGCGGAGGACAACTCGGCGGGGTTCGACTTCCACACCGTGCCCGATGCCGCCTTCGAAGAGCTCCCTGAGCGGGGGATGGGCCTCACGCTCCTCCGCACCTGTGCCGAGCAGCTCAGCTACCGGCGCCGCGGCGGGTGGAACCGGCTCGCCTTCGTCGTCGATGCGATGAGCAGTCCGGCGACGGTGGGACAGAATCGACGGGCGAGCTAGTAGGTCGGCACCGCCTCGTCGATCTCCTCGCTCCAGGCCAGCGTCCCGCCCGCCAGGTTGGCGACGTTCGAAAAGCCCGCCTCACGCATCAGTGTGACGGCGCGGGCCGAGCGGGCGCCCGAGCGGCAGTGCACCACGATCTCGTCGTCCTGATCCGCCCGGACCTCGGCCAGCCGCTCCGCCAGCTCCTCGACCGGAATCAGCTGGTCCGCGCCGATGTCGGCGATCTCGGCCTCGTACGGCTTGCGCACGTCGAGCAGGAACGGTGCATTTCCAGCCTCGCGGCGGGCATGCAGCGTCTGCACCGTCACCTCGGGCACCGCGTCGTCCTGCTGCGCGCGGCCATTCTGCTGCGGGATGCCGCAGAACTGCTCGTAGTCGATCAGCTCCGTAATCGTCGGGTTCTCGCCGCTGATCGGGTTGTTTGGGTCTTTGCGGACCTTCAGGGTGCGGAAGGACATCGATAGCGCGTCGATGAGCAGGAGCCGCCCGATGAGCGGCTCGCCCACGCCCAGGATCATCTTGATGACCTCCGTCGCCTGGATGGTGCCCACGAGGCCGGGGAGCACGCCCAGCACGCCGCCCTCGGCGCAGCTCGGCACGAGGCCGGGCGGCGGCGGTTCGGGGTAGAGGTCGCGGTAGTCGGGCCCGCCCGGCGCGCCGAAGACGGAGACCTGCCCCTCGAAGCGGAAGATGGAGGCGTACACGTTCGGCACGCCCGCCAGGACGCAGGCGTCGTTCACGAGGTAGCGCGTCGGGAAGTTGTCCGTCCCGTCGGCCACGAGGTCGTACTCCGGGATCACGTCGAGCGCGTTCTCGCTGGTGAGGCGCATCTCGTGCAGGTCGACCGCCACGTGCGGGTTCACATCCTTGATGCGGTCGCGGGCCGATTGCAGCTTCGGGCGGCCTACGTCCTTGGTGCCGTGCAGCACCTGCCGTTGCAGGTTGGACTCGTCCACCACGTCGAAGTCGACCAGGCCGAGGCGGCCCACACCGGCGGCGGCGAGGTAGAGCGCCAGCGGCGAGCCGAGCCCCCCCGCGCCGACGAGCAGCACGGAGGCGGCCTTGAGCTTTTGCTGGCCTTCTTTGCCGACTTCGGGCAGGATCAGGTGACGGTTGTAGCGCCGCAGTTCATCCGGAGAGAGCGTGGCGGCGTCGGTGTCGAGCGTCGAAATAGGCATCGTGGATACTCCGTGGGTCATCATCAGAAGAACGTCGGCGGCCGGTCATCCCCCGGCGACGGCAGGGACGATGGACAAGGTGTCGTCCGAGCCGAGGCGGGTGTCCGGGCCGTCCAGATAGCGGATGTCATCGTCGTTGACGTAGACGTTGACGAACGACCGCAGCGTGCCCTCGTCGTCGTAGAGGTGCTGCTTCAGGTCGGGAAATTGCTCCACGAGGTTGGCGATGGCCGCGCCCGCCGTGTCGCCGGTGACGGCGACGGTGGCGTTGCCGCCCGTGAAGGAGCGGAGGGGCGTCGGGATCTGGAGGCGCGTGGTGGTCGGGGTGGTCGTACTCATAGCTCGGATACGGTCGTAGTGTCGAGATTGATCGGTTCGGGGTCGAAGCGGGAGCGGTCCGGGGCGAGGGCCCAGGCGGTCAGGTTCTGCGCCGCACCCTGCTGGACGCTCACGATGACGTAGGTGTAGCCCGGAAAGGTCGCCTCGGCGAGGTCGGTCTCCGACGGCTGCGCCGGGTGGTCCGGGTGCGAGTGGTAGAAGCCGACGACGTCGAGGCCCTGCGCCTGTGCGGCGCGGGCAGCCGCCTGGTAGTCGTCCGGCGTGATCGTGTAGCGCCGCTCCCGGTTGGTCGCCTGTCGGTTCGTGACCTGCTGGATGGCAGTGACGTGGTTGCCGTCGGGCGTCACGCGGCCCAGCAGGAAGCCGCAGCATTCCTCGGGATAGGTCGCCTCGCCGTGGGCGCGGATGGCGTCAAGGACGTGGGGCGTGGTTTGCATGGGTCAGGCCGCCTGGTTCCAGAAGTCTTCGCTCAGGTAGCGCATCCCCGTGTCGCACAGGATGGTGACGACGGTGCCCGTCTCCAGCGTCTCGGCGACGCGCAGGGCGCCGGCCACGTTCGCCCCGCCGGAGACGCCCACGAGCACGCCCAGTTCGCGAGCGAGGCGGCGGGTCATGGCCTGGGCGGCCTCGGTGGTGACGTGCAGGTTGTCGTCCGCGAGATCGGCGTCGTAGATGCCGGGCACGAGGGCCGTCGGCAGGTGCTTCAGCCCCTCCAGCCCGTGCAGCGGCGAGTCCGGCTGGAGGCTGACGCAGCGCACGTCGGGGTTCGCCTCCTTGAGCCGCCGCGAGACGCCGACGAAGGTGCCCGTCGTGCCGAGGCCGGTGACGAAGTGGGTCACGGCGCCCTCGGTCTGCTCCAGGATTTCGACGCCGGTGCCGTCGTAGTGGGCGCGCCAGTTCGCGTGGTTGTTGTACTGGTCCGGGTAGAAGTAGCGATCGGGTTCGGCGGCCACGCGCTCCTTCACCTCGCGCTGCGCCCCATCGGTGCTCTCCATCGGGTCCGTCAGGATGAGGTCAGCGCCGTAGATGCGCAGCAGATGCTTCCGCTCGTCGGAGGCGTTGGCGGGCAGGGCGAGCGTTACCGGAAAGCCGAGCGCCGCGCCCAGCATGGCATAGGCGATGCCCGTATTGCCGCTCGTAGCGTCGATGAGCGTCCGCCCGTCGCGGAGAGCGCCCGACTGGAGCCCTTCCTGCACCATGCGCAGGGCCGGGCGGTCTTTCACGGAGCCGCCCGGGTTCATGAACTCCGCCTTGCCCAGGACACACACGCCAGGTTTTCGGCGAGGCGCCAGCGGCGTCAGGTCGATCAGCGGCGTCTGGCCGATCTGACGCACGACGTCAGCGTCGTGCAGGGCCGGTTGGAGCGGCCGGATCGGGCTCGTGGCAGGACGGGATCGCGTGGTAGGCATCATGGCAACGATGAATGAAGGCAACAAAAAACCCCTCGCCGGAGTGCCGGGAGGGGCCGCGTGCATCGGTATGTTCCCTGTGCTGACGCTACGTTACAGCACGTGGTCGAACGCATACACACGCCGTCTCCCGGCCCGTCGGACAACAACAGGCGGGACAAGCCATCCGGCAGCAGGTGAGACAACGAGCGTACATAGGGCGATGCGTTCGATCATCAATAACACGTTCCCAAACGGAGGCACGCCCCGGAAAGTTCTCGGCACCGTGCAGCTCCGGCGCACGGGAAAGCCGTTGGAACAGGTTTGTCACGCTCCGCGGCGTGCGCGGCCTGGGCGGAGGAGGGCACGGACGGCGCGCGGCCCGAGCACGCCGTACGTCGCTGGCTGGATGCGGCCATCGCCCGGCATGCGTCGTAGTCGTCCGGCGCGGCATCTCACGCACGACGCGACATTTCGCGTTGCTATCGCAGATGGGAGTAGCCGTAAGCCGTTGAAATGCAACGGTTTAAGGATGATGGCATCGGCCTTGCGATGTGTTGTGGGCGACGCGCACCGAGCGCGTGATCTCGTTTCACAAGCAGGCGACATCTACCCATGCCCACCCGAGCCACGACCGCCGCTTCCCCGCAACAGGCCCAGCACCGTCCGCCGATTCCCCACCGGGGCTATCAGAATGAAGCCGAAGCGCTGCGGGCGCGCGACCCGGACGCCATCGACCGCCTCGTGCAGGAACACCACGACCTCGTCTACAAATTCGTCTTCCGCTTCGTGAGCGACGCCGAGTCCGCGCGGAACCTCGTGCAGGAGACCTTCTATCAGGCTCTGCGCAGCCTCGATGGGTTTCGTGGGGGCTCGCAGGTCTCCACCTGGCTCTGCAGCATCGCCAAGCACGTGGCGATCGCGCACCTGCGCAAGGCCAAGCGGCGACGCGCCGTTAAC
>JAAAOL010000169.1 GCA_009908885.1 Bacteroidota bacterium
TGCATACGACGAGACCGTCGGGATGGGCGGGCACCGTTCCCTCGACGGCAACCTCCACGTTCAGGATGCGGCAGAGGCGCTGCGTTCCGGTCTGCTGATGCGCGGCGCGCAGGGCATCGCGCTCCTCCGGCGCACACCGCCACGCTGCGACGTTCAGCGCAACGGTCCGCACGAGCGTCACCGCCACCAACCGCACGAGTCGCCAGATACGGCGCATACTGAGACCTGCTGCCTATGCTTGCACGGGCGCTACGGACTCCGCCTGGGACGTGTTGCGGGGCAGCGTGACGGTGAAGACGCTCCCCTCGCCCTTGTGGCTCTCCACGTCGATGGTGCCCTCCATGAGTTCGATCAGATGCGCCGTAATGGCCAGGCCGAGCCCACTGCCTTCGTGCAGGCGCCCGAGGCCCGACGACTCCTGCTTGAACGCTTCGAAGAGATGCGGAATGAAGGTGTCGTCGATACCGACGCCGGTGTCGCGCACGCTCACATGCAAATGCTCGTCATCGTAGTTCACCTCGACCGTCACGCCCCCTTCGTCGGTGAACTTGATGGCATTGCCGATCAGGTTATACAGGATGCGGTCGAAGTAGTGCGGGTCGAGGCGGGCAAAGACCGGGATGCCCGGATCGTCGACGGTGAGGTAGAGGTCCTTCTCCTGCGCCAGCGGTTGCAGCATGCGGCCCATCTCCATGACCTGCCCTGCCGCGTCGACTTTTTCGCTGCTCAGGGTGACGATGCCGGCCCGGATCTTGGCGAGATCGAGGAGCGAGTTGACCGTGTGCAGCAGCCGTTGCCCGTTCGCGTTGATGAGCCCGAGGAACTCGCCGTGTTCGCCCTCCAGCTCTTCCTGCAGCACGGACGTAAAGCCCAGGATGGCCGTCAGCGGCGTCCGCAGCTCGTGCGACGTGTTGGCGAGAAACTCGTCCTTCAGCTTGTTGGCCTCCCGCAGCCGCTCGTTGGCCTCTTTCAGCCGGGCATTGAGGCGGCGCTCCAGGGCCAGCTCCTCGGCCTGTTTTCGGGCGGCTTTGTTCTCGGCCACGATGACGCGATACCGCATGAACAGAACCGCCCCCGCCACCAGCGCGATCAGATAGGCCAGGTAGGCCCACCACGTCCGGTACCAGGGCGGCAGCACCCGGAAGGTCAGCATCGCCTCCTCGCTGACGACGCCCTGCTGACTGCGCGCCCGCACGCGGAACCGGTACGTGCCCTCCCGCAGCGAGGTGTACGTGCGACGGGACTGCTCCGTCCACTCAGACCACCCATTGTCGGCACCCTCCAGGTAGTACTGGAATTCCGTAGCCAGCGGGTTGTTGTAGCTCGATGCCGCCACCTCGAACTGCAGCGTGTTGCGGCGGTACGGGAGCCCTGTTTCCGTCAGCCGCGCCGTCACCGCCTCCCCGACCGTCCCTCCGAAGATCGTCAGCTGGTCGTTCAGATCCGTGACCTGGCGGACGACGCTGTGGAACGGCGCCTGGTACGGCTTCTGGACGTTCGTGTCATAGCGGAAGAGCTCGTTGCCGCTACTGATCCAGGTGACGCCGCTCGGTTCTGCATAGACCTGAACTGGAACGACCTTGGGAAAACGAAGGACGGGGGGCGTCGTGAACTCGTAGCCGCCGTCCCCTGTACGCCGACCGATGTCGATCCGGTCGCGGTGCACGACCCAGACATCCCCGGTCCGGTCTTCGACGATGGCCAGCAGGGAATCTGGCTGGCTGCCCTGCCGAGACGGGAGAAAGGTATCATCGGGCACGAAGCGCCCGCGATCACCCTCGTCCGACTGAAAGGTGAAGATGCCCTCCAGTGTCTTAAACATCATCTGCCCCTGGATTTCAGCGACGTGGATGGAGCGGCGCGGCAATCCCTGTTCGGCTCCATACTCCGCGACCTCTTCCACGCGACCTCTCTCGGCAAGACGCACCCGCGTGACCACACCCTCTAGCCCCCCCAGCCAGAGCACGTTCGCGTCCGCTTCGCTAATAGACCGGACTTCCTCTCCCAGATCTACGAAAAGAGACTCTCTAGCACCCCATCCCGCATCGGAGCGCTCCAGTAGCTGGACGCCACGCTCCGTCCCCACGTAGATACGCCCGGGCGCGAACTGCGAAGGTCGGAGCGTGAAGCTCTGCGCCGTCGATATTTTCGTTTGCTGCCCACTTCCAAGTAAGAATATGCCCTCGGTCGTTGCCACCAGCAGGCCTTCTTCGAGAGAAACCATGGACCAGACCGGCGGGAGCCCTGGTACCTTCACGAACCTCGATCGAGGACCGTCACCTGGACGAACCGGATGCTGTTTCAGGTAAAACAGGCCAGCCCCCGTTCCCACGTACAGCCGCCCTCGGTGTCGCACGATTCTGTAGATCAGCCCATCCAGACCCAGGTCGCGGTCGAACTGCGTGAGTTGGGACGGACTATCCACCCGGGCAACACCACTATTATGCAACGCCATCCACAGGCCACCCTGATGATCGGCGTAGACATGGTTCACAAAGCCGTCAGGCACTCCTGAGCGCTGATCCAAAACCCGCACGAGCCGCCCCTGACGGTCGATGACGAATACGCCTCCACCAAGCGTGGCGAGTGCAAAATACCCACCCGGCAAAGCTGTACCATGATATAAATCATGTTCTGCCACAAGAGCATCTACCTCGGTCGCGAAGGGACGTAGCGTCGTCCCATCGTAGAGAAAAAAGCCCTGCTTGCGGGTCCCGATGAGGATGTTCTCCTCGTCGTAGGGCGCCATCATGTAGACCGGCACGTCTGCGAAGAACGCCCCGCCTGGAGCGACCACCAGCGAATCATTTCGGTACGTCCACAGCCCGGTGCCGGTCTCTCGCACGAAGAACTGGTCCTGGATGCTAAAGGACATGTGGAACTTGCGCGCCTCCTCGCCCCCCCACACGTGCATCGCGTCGCCGTCCCATCGAAAGATGCGATCGTCCGTCTGAAAGAAGACCCCTTCCCGGGTCACGTGTGTGCCCCATACGTCCTCGAAGTTGCGCTCCGAGGGAGGCACCTCGGCGATCAGCGACTCGAACTGCCGGTTGCCCTTCGCATCCACGTCGAGATATCCGATATCCCCCCACGCGCCGACGTACACCGTACTGTCGTCGGAGGCGAGCGAACGCACCCAGGCGTCCGTGGTCGTTCGGATGAGCCGCCAGGACGCCCCATCGAACTCGAGGACGCCGCTCAGGTTACCCACGTAGATCTTTCCCCGGTGGTCCTGCGTGACGGCCCAGTTCTGAAACTGCGCATTGTAATCGCGCGGGGCGTAGTGTTCCAGGTAGAAGGGCTGCCCGGCCTCCGCATCGGGGGGCGGTGGCACCTCGCGCGTCTCCGGCACGGGCGCCAGGGGGAGTGCCTGTCCCAGTGCACCGGGCACCAGTCCGACGGCGAGAATAGAAAAGAAGGCGAGAAATCGAATCACGGCGTACCAAGCACGTCGATCAGTATTCCAGCACGACCGAAGCCACCGTCCCGGAATGACAGGAACTTACGAGGAATGCAAGTATCGGCACCTGCATAATAAAGGTAATAATTCACGATCTAATTTCACCATTCCTCAAACGACACCTTCGTGCCCGTCGCTTCCCGAGGACCTCCGGGACGTTCCTGCCCACCAGAACACCCGGCTGCATCGTCGAGAATGTGATGCGTGATGCGTAATGCGTAATGCGTGATAAAGCGCTGATGGAGCGATGGACCGTGTCCATTACGCACCACGACCCTCGACGTGCGACACCAGGGTCCGGACATCAACACTCTGGATCACTATTACGACAGCGGCGTGCTCAGTCTCAAAATGAGAATGAATAGGAAATGTGAAAATTCTCCGCAAGTCCTTTGTTTTGAGATACTCTCACCCTCCCAGTCATTCTGACCTGAGACGCTCCATGACGACCTCTACGCGCTCGATCCTCTCGCCCGTCTTCGCCCTCATCTTCGCCATGACCCTGCTCATGGGCGGCTGCGCCACCAGCCTCACCGGACCCGACGCCGTCCCCAGCGACGACGAAACCGTCCAGGCCCGCCCCTTCACCCCCGAGCAGGCTGACCACGCCGGGGAAGGCGGCGACAACGGCGGCGGCTCCACCCAGCCCGGCGCCGGTCACAACACCGCCGAAGACGAATAAGCACTCCCCCCACCACTC
>JAAAOL010000550.1 GCA_009908885.1 Bacteroidota bacterium
ATCCAGAACATCGAGATCGAGCAGAGCCTGCTGCCGCGCATGCTGGGCACGGCCAAGGTCAAGATCGAGACGGCGGGCAGCCAGTCCACCGAGGGCGTGCTGGAGTACGTCGCGCTGGAGGAGGCCCGCCGCATCCGCTCCGTCATCCGCTCGCTCCAGCGGAAACAGAAAGCGCCCTCGACCGCTGCTGCCGCCCCGTCGGAGCAGGCCCCGGACGCCACGGCGCCGGAGGCTGAGGTCACCGACGAGGAACCAGCCCGCACGTTGCTCTTCGGCATGCCGCTGCAGCGCGTGCTGCTGGCCGGGACGTTCCGCTTCTCGCTGCTGTACCTGGCCGTCATCTTCTCCATCCTCCAGCAGTTCGACCTGAACCGCGTGGCCGAGACCGTCGCCACCTGGTTCGCGCGGGGGCGCTTCGAGCCGTATGCCGAGATGGCGCAGTCGTCGCCCTGGCTCGTCGGGACCGTGGTGGCCGTCATCACGCTGTTTCTGGGCTGGGTGACGGGCGTGTCGCTGACGCTCAACAAGTACTACCGCTTCCGCCTGTGGCGCGAGGGCGACAAGCTGCACAAGAAGAGCGGCCTGCTCACCGTCTCCGAGGGCACCATCCCGCTGCGGCGCATCCAGACGCTCATCCTGCGCTCCAACCCCATCATGCGCGCCTTCGGCTGGTACCGCCTCGAACTGCAGACGATGGGCTACGACGTAGAGGAGCGCGGGCACCAGGACGTGATTCCGTTCGCCAAGCTGGACACGATCCACACGCTCGCGCCCCACATCCGCCCGTTCACGATGCCGGACCGGCTGATGCCTGTTTCAAAGCTCCACATCCGCCGGACGATGGTGCGCTATACCGTTGGACTGCTCGCTGTGGTGGGCGCGGTGGCGTATTTCTGGTCGACGGCACTGTGGGGGCTGCTCCTGCTCCCGGCGCTGCTCGTCCTGGCGGTGCTCCAGTACCGCAACCACGGCTACGCGCTGCACGAGGACATGCTCTTCATCCGGCGCGGCGTCTTCAGCCAGCACCTGTGGATCGTCCCGCTCGACAAACTCCAGGTGTTCTACGCGCAGGGCTCGCTCTTCCAGCGACGCCTCGGCCTCCGCTCGCTCATCCTGGACACCGCGGGCGCCGGCGGCCTCCGCTATCCGAGGATTCTGGACATCCCGAAGGAGCAGGCCGACATCTTCCTCGAAAAGCTGTACGCCCGCTTCCAGGCCCACTTCACCCGGCCTTCGGTGCGCAATTCCACCGCCAGTGCCACACCAATTCCCGCCCCGGCACGACCTACCGACGGGTGATTGGTTTCAGGTTTCAAGTTAGCTGGTTTCAGGTTCTTTCAACCTGCAACGTGTAAACCTTCAAACCTGAAACCTGCCATCCTCACCCGTGGCGCTCGCGCAGGCTGCAGAGGCCCAGGTACAGCACCGCCGGGACCGTCTTGCGGTAGGCCGGACCCTGGATGTCGAGCACCGCCCAGCCGATAGACGCGGACCACGCTACCGGGCCGATCCAGCGGACCCACCACGGGAAGCGCGCCACCAGCATCTGAAAGAGCCGGTTGGCGAGCTGCCGCCCGATGATCTTGGCGATGGTGCCGAACACCACCGTCTTGATGAGCCCGTCCACCACGACCACGCCGAAGGCTTTGATGAGGGCAGGCACCGCGAAGACGCCCGCCGACTTCTTGATGAACGCGGCGGCCCGCTCCTGCTCCACGCCGAGGTCTTCCAGCATCTCCCGCTGCTGCTTCGGCGAGAGGCTGGCGAACTGCTGCGTGGCATAGTCTTCCACCAGCCGCTCCACCAGTTCGCGGTCCGTCCCGAGCGGCGAGAGGTCCACCTTTAGCACCTTGGCCGCGTCCAGCACCACCTCGCGGAACGGCACGCCCGGCGGCTGCCCCGTCACATAGCGGAACGCATACGCCAGATCGGCGCTGCCCAGGTAGCGCAATTCGCGCTCGATCTGCCGCTCCAGCGCCCGGCGGTTGTCCGGCGTGTCGTCGTGCTCGACGGCGATCAGGCGCGTGTTCAGGCGATGGTTGTCGACGAAGTTGACATCGCTCTTGAGGAGGCCGATGAGAAACGTGTAGTCGGCGAGGGTGAGGGGCGCGAGAACGTCCTGCATGGCACGGTACGGGGAGTCAGCGGGCACGAAGCGGGGATGCACCATCGTCTGACGTCTGCTCGGCGCGAAGGTTACGTGCACTCACGGCGCCGCCGCCTCGGCCTGCACCGCGGGCAGGACGTAGCGCGCCATCAGGTCGAAGAGCCGCCCGGTGTGGCCGCGCCGCGTATCGCCCTGCAACGACGAGGTGCACACGACGACGAGATCATACTCCGGCACGACGAACAGCAACTGTCCGCCGTGGCCCCAGGCGAAGACCGTTTCGACCCCGGCAAAGGAGTGGATCCACCAGAAATAGCCGTACTTGAAGCCCCGGAACGACCGGAAGACGTACGGCTGCGTGGACGCCTGGACCCAGTCGGCCGGGATGACCTGCTCGCCCTGCGCGCGTCCGCCGTCGAGGTAGGCCTGCCCGAAGCGCAGCAGGTCCCGCGGGCGCAGCGCCATGTTGTTGCCGCCGAAGTAGACGCCTTCCGGGCTGCGGTCCCAGCGGACGCGGTCGATGCCGAGCGGCCCGAACAGGGTGCGGCGGGCGAAGGCGAGCGTGCTCTCCCCCGTCGCCCGCGTCAGGATCGCCGAGACGAGGTGCGACGAGCCTGTGCTGTAGATCATGCGCCCGCCGGGCAGGTCCACCATCGGCTGATCGAGCGCCGCCCGCGTCCAGTCGTCCGTCGTCACCCACGCCCCGTAATTGCCGAAGCTGGTCGTCTCCAGCCCCGCCGTCATCATCAGCAGGTGGCGGAGCGTGATGGCCCGCTTGCGCGGATCGGTGTCGGCGTCCACGTACTCCGGGAAGAAGCTGAGGGCGGACTGGCCGAGGGTGTCGAGGTGGCCCTCGGCGAGCGCGATGCCGACGAGCGCCGACAGGATGCTCTTCGAGGCCGACTTGATGTTGACGAGCTGCTCCGCCGTCATGCCCCGATAGTACTGCTCCGCCACGAGGTCGCCATGGCGGGCGATGAGCAGGCTGTTCAGCGGGGCGAGGTCTTCGCCGTGATCGTAGGCCCGCGCCACCGCCAGGCTGTCGAGCCCGTACGCGGCGGGCGAGGCGATGCGCCACGGCTGGGCCTGCACCACCGCCGCGCTCCCGAGACCGAGCAGTAGCGCGAGGACGGCGACGACGGCCCGAACGCAGCGCCCAATGCCATACGAAGTGTGATTCACGGCGACGTGTCCGATGACAGCATGGTCTCGTTCAGGAAGTCGACGATGGCCTGGTAGGCGCCGGGCGCGACGCGATCGTACTTGAAGTAGTAGCGTTTCATGCCGCCGTCGTCCAGCGTCCGCAGCCGGTGGCCGTGCTCCAGGCCGTGTCCCGCCTCGGGCAGTACGAGGATGCGGTAATCCGTGTTGCCCGCCTCGTCCAGCAACTGCCGCAGCAGCGGGACGTTCTCGTCCGGCGGCACCACGTAGTCATCCTCCCCATAGATCGCCAGGAACGGGACGTCGATCTGCCGGAGCGCGTCGGCGGGGTCGTAGGCATGGCGGCGCACCCACAGGCCCGGCACGTCCTCCGGCGATGCGGGCGCGGCGTCCGCCAGGAAGTCCGCCCAGTCGGCGTTACGCTCGTCGTCGAGCAGGGCCGTCAGGCGCTCGTAGACCGCCTCGTCGCTCAGGCTGAGGTCATTCTCCACGCGGATGAACTCGTTGAAGCGTGCGCGCTCGGCGGCGTCCAGGTCGGCCTGATCGGCGAGGTAGCCCACCACGTCCAACTGCTGCTCCTCGACGCTGGTGGCCGGGCCGACGCGGGTGATGACGAAGGCCGGCGGCACGTCTGACAGAACGTAGGCCCGGGGCGCCACCCAGCCGCCCGCGCTGCTGCCATAGAGCCCCACGCGCTCGGCGTCGACATCCGGGTGCGCTGCCACCGTCGCCAGGGCCGCGGCGGCGTCGCCCGCCAGGTCGTGGACGGTGGCCGTGTCCCAGTCGCCCTCGGAATCGCCGACGCCGCGTTTGTCGTAGACGAGCGCCGCGATGCCGCGCTCGGCCAGCAGCTTGGCCCGGGGCAGCCGCCAGTTCCCCCGCGAGCGCCCG
>JAAAOL010000067.1 GCA_009908885.1 Bacteroidota bacterium
TTTTCGGCAACCGTCGATTCTCGCTCGAAGCAATAGCTCATGGTCCGTTCAGCAATCCTGTGGGCGTGTCAGGCAGCTGGGGGTCACCGATGGCAACGACGGATATCGACGTTCGTTTCTGGGGTGGATTCTGCTTCACAGCAAAGGCACAGTCTACGCCACAGAAGACGAGGGCCTACGGCTTCTCCGGGCCCGACGCGTCCGGAGAGGAAAGACCCGGAAGGGCGCGGGCCAGGCGGCGCAGCAACGGCGCCGTGAGGCGGGCGGTGCCCTGCTCGATGGCGCGGAGGAGCGAGACGTCGATGCCGAGGCGCTGGCTGAACTCGTCCAGCGGCAGTCCGGCCTCCATGCGGGCCTGCCGAAGCTGCCGCCCGAGCTGTTCGAGTTGAGCCTCCGAGAGATCGCCTTCCGACGTCGCATCGAGGAGCAGCTGTTGCACCGTCCTCAGCGACGCCGATCCGGTCTGCAGCGCTGCGCCGAGCAGGCCGCTGGCGAGGGCGCCCAGGGAACCGGTCGCCTCCTCACCGTGAGAGGGTTCAGCGTCTGGCGCATCGGAGGGCGTCGTAGCGTGCGGCTCGGCGGCTTCGTCGTCGCGTTCGCGTTCGTCGGAGGCATCGTCGGCGTCCTCTCCGTGCCCGTCGGGCATCGGCGGGATGTGCTCGTCCAGCACGGCGTCGACCTGTTTCCGCAGCCGGTCGTCCGAGATCGGGAGGAAGCGGCTGGTCCGGATTTCGACGTGGATGTGGTCCGGCGTGACGTCGATGTGTCCCTGCGCGCCGGTGCGCTTGAAGGACAGCCGGTCCCCGTCCCAGGACGTACGCAGGTTGAGCTGACGGCTCAGCGTCTGAGCGAGCACGTCGACGCGCTTTCGGGCCGTGGCGTGATCGAACGGGTGGAGGCGCGTGACGGAGACGGCCATACGGAGGCAGAGTGGGCACAATCCAACGGTCGGCGGTTCTCTCAATCACCGACATTTCGAGCAGTGTTGCAAGGCCACCCCGGCATCTCGGCGCTGGGCCGGACGTGGTCTTCTCGTCGGAGTCGGAAAAGTGCTATACTGTGCGGTGCGGCGCAACCGATCATCGACTGGGCGAGGTATTCATGGCACACGCATGGCACGACATCCCGGCGGGCGAGGCGCCCCCGGACGTCATCAACGCCGTCGTCGAGATTCCATCCGGCGGCAAGGTCAAATATGAACTCGACAAGCCGACGGGGCTGCTACGGGTGGACCGCGTGCTCTACTCGTCGGTCATCTACCCGGCCAACTACGGGTTCATCCCGCAGACCTACGGCGATGACAAGGACCCGCTCGACGTGCTCGTTCTCATGCAGGAACCGGTCGTTCCCATGGCCATCCTGCGCACCCGCCCGATCGGCGTGATGAATATGCTGGACATGGGCCAGGCGGACGAGAAGATCATCGGCATCCACCTGGACGACCCGGCCTTCAACAATTACCAGAACATCAATGAACTCCCGGACCACCGGCTGCGGGAGCTGCGGCGCTTCTTTCAGGACTACAAGAAATTGGAAGACAAGGAAGTGCGGGTGCAGGAATTCCAGGGCCCCGACGTGGCCCGGGAGGTCATCGGGCGGGCCCTTGAGCACTATCAGGAGAAGATCGCCCCGAACGTGACCACGTACCATCCCCGCATGACGCTTCCGGCGGCGTCTCGCTCCTGATGGCCGTCGTAGCACCTAGAAGCTGACGCTGTAGCAGGGTTGGTCGAGGCCGCTCACGAGGCGGTCGCGCCAGAATGAGGCGATCTCCGAGACCTCTGCCGCCGTCCCTTCGCTGCGCAGCACCCGCGCCCGGCTCTCGAGCAGGCGCACCGTACAGCCGACGCGCAGCAGGTTCTCATTCACGATGGCATCGCCCTTCTCACACACCTCGACGTTGTTCATGCACACGCTGACATACTCGGAGCCGTTGGGCGGGTCGACGTAGAAGAAGCGGGCCTGCTCCCCGTCGTTGATGGTGACGAGTTCGATCGTCAGGCGGGTGGAGAGGACGACGGCGTAATTGACCAGCGCCTCGGCGATCTCGGTGTCGGACAGGCCGAGCTGCCGCAGGAGTTCAATCTGTTGGTTGAGGTCTTCTTGCGTGTCACAGGGGAACGGGATGCGGGCGGTCGTCTCTTCCAGGGAGAAGACGCGGTTGAGCAGCGCCTGCGTCTCGTCGATCGCGTCCTGCGAAGGGTCTGCGTTGAGCCGTTCGTAGTCGATGCCCTGCACGGGATCGAACTCCTCCCGGTCGTGGGCGCCGGGGAACTTACATCCGAGCGTCGCCGAGGACTTGGTGGCGGGGAGCCACTTCGACGCCACGGAGGCGTCCTCCCGGTTGAAGTTGCGGGCGATGCGGCGCAGCATCAGCACGTCGATGTCCCGCTCGGCCAGAAGAGCCGTCGCGAGCTTGATCTCGACCCGCGACCGCAGCAAGCCGTCGGCGGGAACGTGGTCCAGCGCCTTCCGGAGCAGCGAGATGGCTTCGGCGGGGTTGTCTTTGCGCAGGGCGAGTTCGGCATCATCCAGCAGCACCTCGGGGTCCGAGGTCTCAGTCTCGTCGATGCCCTCGAAGACGTTGCAGCCCGTCAACACGAGGCTCCCGGCGAACAGCAGGGTGAGTACAACAAGGAGCGATTTCATAGTCAATCACCGGATTCAATACGTCGAAAGAAGAGTGGGGCGGGGTGCTTAGAAGCTGCCGAGGAGAATCTGCAGGCGATGGTGCCAGCTCGGCTGTTGGCCGGCGAAGCGTCCTTCTTCCTGCCCGTAGAACGCGTAGTCGATCTGCACGAAGGAGAAGCGCAGGCCGCCGCCCGCCGTCGTATAGCCCTGGTTGAGGCCCGCGCGCAGGTACAGCCAGTCGTTGACGCTCGTCTGCAGGCCGAGGTGCAATCGCGTAAGCAAGGAACGATCGGCGCTGTGCTGGGGCGTTCCCAGATAGTCGAGCGCCACGCGGGATTCTCGCAGGAATCGCCAGGTCTTCGGGACGATGTAGGCGCCGCCGAGGCGGTATCGGATGTCGGACTGGAAGTGGGCGTCAGCCACGGCAACCTCCTCGGAAATCACGTCGTCGTCGCGCGTTCCGTTCTTGACGACGTACCCCTCGAAGTCGTACGTGAAGTCGGTGGCGAGCAGGTTGTAGCCCGCAGCGCCGACGGTCAGGCGGCCCGGTCCAAACACGGAGCCTGCATCGTAGAGGAGGCCGAGATCCAGGCCGAAGGCTTGGCCGCGGAGGACGTGCACGTTCTCGTCCGGGTCCAGCGCGTCCACGGGCTTCGTTTTGAGCGTCAGATAGCGCATCGTGTAGCGGCCCGTAAGGCCGACCGACGCGCCGGTGAGGCCGACCGGCGACAGGTGCATGCTGGCCGCCGCCGTCGCGATCAGGTCTCCCACGGCGGAGAAGTCGATGCCAGGGATGCCCGCGCCGGCATCCTCGATCTGATTGCGCGCATAGCTCTGAGCGAAGATGCCCCCTCCGATGCCGTAGTGCCCCCGGTTCATGACGAAGGAGGGCAGCATGAGCGCACCGGTCATCTCGCTCGCTTCCCGCCCGACCCGAAAGATGCCGTCGTACAGCGTCGACTCTTCCGCGTCGCTCAGCGTGTCGATCCCCCGGTCGATGGCCGGTTCGAGATCGTTCTGATAGAAAGAGACCTGCTCGTCGAGGTTGCGGGTGAGGGATGCATTCACGCCGATCAGCGTGATGGGCGTGCGCGGGACGGAGAAGTGCGTCAGGTGCGCCGGATTGTAAAAGAGCGCCGACTGCGGCGCAGGGGCGGCGACGGCGGCATCGCCCATCGCGAGGGCCTGCGGCGAGGCCACGATGGGCTGCGCCTCGGAGGATTGCCCGGCCCACACCAGAAGCAGAAGCAGGAGGGGGGCGACCCGGGTAGGAAAAGAAGGACGTCTGCTGAGCATACTGCAGGAAGATCTACGTGCGAGGTGCGGAGGGCGCACGGTGCGTCTACTGTTGGTGTCGGCGCGGGCGACCGCAGCCTTAGCAGGGCGACTGTGAATTGTTGAACAGCAAGCAGCCGTCGAGGGCCATGGTGCGTGCTTGGTCCAGGTGGTTGCAAGGAGCGCGCCAAAGGGGGGATACCGGGCTAATCTCCGTAGAAACAGCCAG
>JAAAOL010000514.1 GCA_009908885.1 Bacteroidota bacterium
CGTCGTCCAGGTCGTCCTGAACTCGACCCACCTCGTCATCGGGGCGCTGCTGATGGCGACCGCCGTCAGCACGGCCCTCCTCGCCCTCCGCCGCCCGACGACGTCTGCATCTTCGCCTCCGGAGCCGGTCGCCACCCCCTCCCAGCGCGTCCCCGCATAATTCGCTGCCCCACCCAGTCCCCGGACGGGTTCCTGCCTGACCGATTCCTTTTTGCCTGTATGGAAATTCCGACCAGACCCGTCCGCGACGACGTCGACCTGTCGCGTACCGAGCGTACGCCGACCGGGCACGACCCCGAGATGGACCGCCCGCTGCTGCTGGACCTCTGGGACCTGACGAAGCCGGAGATCTCGTTCCTCGTCACCATCTCGGCGCTGGCGGGCTTTCTGCTCGGCTCGCCCACGGAGATCGACGGCGAGCTGCTCTGCATGACGCTGCTGGGCACGGCGCTGACGGCCGGCGGCGTGGGGGTGTTGAATCACTACCTGGAGCGCCACCTCGACGCCCGGATGCGGCGCACGGCGGACCGCCCGTTGCCGACGGGGCGCGTCGCGCCGGGGGTGGCCCTCACGCTCGGCCTCGCGCTGACGGCGGGTGGCGTCGCGCTGTTGCTTACGCAGACCAATCTGCTGACGACGGGCCTCGCCGCGCTGACGGTCGGCCTCTACCTGTTCGTCTACACCCCGCTGAAGCAGCACACGCCCTGGAACACGATCATCGGCACCATCCCCGGCGCGCTGCCCGCGCTGGGCGGCTGGACGGCGGCCTCCGGCACGCTGGGCTGGGGCGGCGCCGTCATCTTCGCCATCCTGGCCTGCTGGCAGATGCCCCACTTCCTGTCGCTGGCCTGGATGTACCGGAAGGACTACGCGCGGGCCGGGTACGCGATGCTGCCCGTGGTGGAGCCCGACGGGCGCTCGACGGCGTGGCAGATGCTCGCCTTCACCGCCCTGCTCAGCCTCGCCGCCATCACGCTGGGCCTGCTGGACGTCACCGGATGGTCCTACCTGCCCGGCGCGCTCGTGCTGAACGTGTGGTTCTTCGTGCCCGTCTACGCCTTCTTCCGCTCCCGCACCGCCCGCGACGCCCGCCGCGTTCTGATGGCGTCGATTCTCTATATTCCCCTGCTGCTCGTCCTCATCTTCGTCGACCGCCTCGTGCAGTAGTTCTGTACGGTTGAGGGTGATCCGTTCGACATTGGCTCGGTAACTTACTCCTCTCCGGCCTTTCGCATCTGTCCTCCGATTATGCCCGCCGTCGATATCCAGCAGGTGACGCACCGCTACGGCGACCACGTGGCGCTGCGCGACGTGACGCTGACCGTGGCGCCCGGCACGCTGTTCGGCCTGCTCGGGCCCAACGGGGGCGGCAAGACGACCCTTTTCCGCATCCTGTCGACGCTGCTGACACCCTCGGAGGGCACGGCCCGCGTGCAGGACCTCGACGTGACGGCCCGTCCCGATGCCGTGCGGCGGCACCTCGGCGTGGTCTTTCAGGAGCCCGCGCTGGATGAGAGTCTGACGGTGGCCGAGAACCTGCGCTACCACGGCGCGCTGTACGGCCTGCACGGGACGACGCTCACCGCACGCCTCCAGCACCTGGCCGGGGTGTTCGGCGTGGCGGATCGGCTGGGCGACCGGGTGCAGACGCTCTCCGGCGGCCTCCGGCGTCGCACGGATCTCGCCCGGGGCCTGCTGCATCGCCCCGACGTGCTGCTGCTCGACGAGCCGACGACCGGGCTCGACCCCGCCGCGCGCCACGCCTTCTGGCAGGCCCTCGCCCGCCTCCGCCAGGCCGAGGGCACGACGCTGCTCGTCGCCACCCACCTGATGGACGAGGCCGAACGCTGCGACGAGGTGGGCATCCTGGACCGGGGCCGCCTCGTGGCGCACGGCACGCCCGACGCGCTGAAGACCGCCCTGGGCGGCGAGACGCTCTGGCTCGAAACCGCCGATGCCGCCACCCTGCGCGACCGCGTGGCCGCCCGCTTCGACCTCGACGTGCGCGTCATCGGAGAGGCGGTGCAGATCTCGCACCCCGAGGCGCACGACCTGCTCCCCGCTCTCTACGACGCCTTCGGCCCCCAGATTGACAGCGCCACGGTGCGCCGCCCGACGCTCGAAGACGTGTTCATGGTGCACGCGGGGCATACCTTCGAAGGCCGCACGACCTCCTCCACGCCCGCCCTCCAACCGGCTTCCTAGCTCCCGCCGTGTCCTCAGCCCCCGTCGTTCAGCCCGTTGCCGCGCTCTGGAAGCGCGAGATCCTGAAGTTCGTGCGCGACCGCAGCCGCCTCGTCGGGGCGCTGGCGCAGCCGCTCGGCTTCTGGCTGCTGCTCGGCCTCGGCTTTCAGGGCACGTTCCGCATGCCGCAGGCCGAGGCGGCGGGCATCGGCTACATGGAGTTTTTGTTTCCGGGCATCGTCGCGCTGATCCTGCTCTTCACGGCCGTCTTCACCACCATCTCGGTCGTCGAGGAGCGGCAGCGGGGCTTCCTGCAGGCGGCGCTCGTGGCTCCTGCGCCGCGCTGGGCGCTCGTGCTGGGCAACACGCTGGGCGGGACGACGCTGGCCGTGCTCCAGGCGCTGCTGTTCCTCCTGCTGCTGCCGCTGGTGGGCCTGCCGCTGTCGCTGACGCGGGTGGCGCTCGTGCTGCTCGTCAGCGTGACGACGGCGCTGGCCTTCACCGCACTCGGCTTCATCATCGCCTGGCGCATGGAGACGACCCGCGGCTTCCACGCCGTGATGAACCTGCTGCTACTGCCGATGTGGCTGCTCTCCGGCGCCGCCTTCCCCGCCGAGGGCGCGTCCGTCATCCTGCGCTGGATCATGCGCCTCAACCCCGTCTCGTACGCCGTGAGCGCCCTCCGGCAGGCCATCTACTGGCCCGACCCGCCGACCGCCTTCGCGCCCTTCGGCCTCTGCCTGGCCATCAGCGCCGCCTTCGCCCTCGCGCTGCTCGGCGTGGCCGCCTGGACGGTGCGCCGCCCGCTCTACGGGTGACGCAGCACTACCGCTGTCGCACGTACTGCCATCGGTCGCCGTCATCGTCGCGGAAGCTGAACGTGTCGTTGCCGAGTGTGAGCTCGACGCGCCCGTCGGGCGACTCGGAGATGACGGTATTGGCGAAGATGCCGGTGACGGCGAGCGTGCGCCCCTCCAGACGGTAGGTGCCGCTTCCTGCCAGGTCGAAGAAGCCTGGAAAGAAGAAAAACCAGTCGTACGTCCCGTCCTCCCGAAACGTCCAGAGGCTGTTGGACGCATCGACGGGCCCGGCGGCGCCCTCGACCGAGGTGACCGCCCAGGTGCCCACGAGGTCAACGTCCTCGGGCGCATCGTCCCCACTGTCGCATCCGGCGGCGAGACTCAGCACCACGACCGCCAGCGGATAGATCAGGTAGCGTAGTGAAGGCATCATGGCATCCCTGTCGTTCGGTTACTGTTCGGTAGACGACGCTCTGGTAGCGCCGAGTGACAACGCATCGATCTGCTGCAACAGCTGCTTGATGTTCTCCCGCACGGCGCCCTCGTTGGCCTTCCGCAGCCGCTTGGTGCCGACGAAGGCGTCGCCGACCCCGGCCCGGTAGGACGACACGACTTTGTCGTTGAACACGTCGCTCCCGGTGCGTCGATCGATTAGCTGGTACCGCACGACGAGATCGACCGTCATCCCAAACCCACCGGCAGGCTGCTGCTGCGATAGTAAAAACGTGGCGAGCTCATAGTCCGCTTCGTCTCCAGTCTCAGAAGCAACTTCTGTAAACAGGTTCGACTGCTGGAGCGCCTGAATCAGTGCGAGGCGGTACTCAGACGCACTGATCCTCGACCCTTCCCAGGCGCTGGATGCTTCTCCCCCCTGCACCGTCCCGACTACGAGTGCGGCGTCCGTCGAGGCGAACGTCGCGTCGTCTCCTTCCGGAATCATGTGTGCGATCTTGGGCGTGGACGAGCATCCTGTTACGCCCACCAGAAGGACCAGCGCGAGGACCCGAGTGAGGCTCCTGTGATGTCTTCGACTATGCGGTTTCATGGCTATGTGGATCAATGAAAGAATGTTAGCACGTCGGTGCGATTGGCCTCAGTCCTACCGTCGAGGTCTCTCCCTTCTGGAAGGGAGAACAAGAGGGATGTATCTC
>JAAAOL010000154.1 GCA_009908885.1 Bacteroidota bacterium
GTGGGCCGTGGCGTTGCCGTAGCCGTCGTACGAGCCTTCGTACTTCTTGATCACCACGGGATACCCGAAGGCCTCGGCCGCAGCGAGGGCGTCCTCCAGCGTGTCGCAGCGTCGGAAGTCCGTCGCGGGAAGCCCGGCCTCGTGCAGCGTCGTCCGCTGGATGCCCTTATGCCGGATGACGTTCAGCGTCTCGGGACTCGGCCAGAGCGCCGTCCCATCCGGCAGCACGGGCGCGGCGTGCTCGGCGGGGGCCCACTCGCTCTCGACCGTCACGGCGGCACAGCCCTCGGCGAAGGCGCGAAGGACGTCTGGATCGGTCCAGTCGGCCACGGTCTGCTCGCCCAGCGGTTGCATCGGCCCGGCGGCTTTCGGGGCGAGGAAGCGGACGTGCAGGCCCATGCGGATGGCGGCGAGGGCCATCATCTTGCCCAGCTGGCCGCCTCCCAGGATGCCGAGAGTGGGAAAGTGATCGCGAGGCATCTATTTGGAAAACTGTGTTCGTGAAAGTGAGCGGACAAGATAGGGCGGCGGGAGAGCGAATGTCGAGCCCGCGTCGGCGTTCCGGTCAGGGCTGTAGCCAGCGTGGCGGCGAGACGTCGAGCCAGGCCTGAGCCGCGAAGTAGAGCAGGCCGACGGCCATGAGCACGTTGGCATCCTCGAAGACCAGTTCTTCGCCATCCGGCGTGGCGTAGATGGCGGGGTCGGGCAGGCCCAGGTCAGGCAATGGGAGGATGAACGCGGTGATGAACGCGCCGATCAGCAGGCCGAAGGGCACGATCCACTGGAAGAAGATCTGCCGCCGGGTCGCGTCGGAAATAGGCCGGAAGAGGACCAGCTTCATCCGATTCAGCGTCAGTCCGGCCAGGGCAAAGTAGGCCCACGTATCGCCCGTCATCGTCTCGACGGCCTGGCCGACGACGTAGAACAGCCCGCCGAAGACCAGCAGTCCGATCACCGCGCCCGTGCGTCCGAAGGCGAGGTAGAAGTACAGAAAGAAGGCGCCCGAGTTGATGGCCAGTAGTTCGAGCGCGATGACGGTGAAGAGGTAGAGGAAGGCGCCTTCGCCCAGCGCCTCGGGGGCGATCCAGGTCACCAGAAACGCTCCGGCGAGCGCCACGTCTGGCACGGCTCGCGCAACCGCCGCAAGCGAAAACGGCGGAGGGACAATGCGATCAGAAGGAGGTGTGTCGGCCATGATGGGGAGCGAACCCCCGCACCTCTCCGGTGGGCGTCGTCAACGCACCGTGGGCAGGAACGGCGGGATGGGACAGTTGAACAGGACCGCGACGACGCGCAGCAGCTCGGCTTCCTCGGCGGCCACCTGGCCGTCGGCGAGGACGGCATGGACGCAGGCCGAGAGCACCTGCGCGCGGGCAGCGAGCGGGACGTGCTGGAGCCGGTCGATGGCGTCGCGGACGTCGGCGTGGGACGTCTCGTCGGCGGGCAGGAGGGTGGGGGGCTCCATCGCGACGGGGAGGTAGCGGCATCCCACCTCGAAGGCGCGGCGCGCGTCGGCAGGAGCGGCATGGCCTGCATGGACGAGCGCCGAGAGCAGCACGCCGCAGTCCGGTCGCAGCACGTTGAGGTCCTTTAGTGGTGCGTCCTCGTCCGGCCCGCGGCGGCCCGTGGGACGCAGCCAGTAGGCCAGCAGTTCGGACAGCGCGAACTCGAACAGGGTGACGGTGCGGTCCGCCAGGGCCAGGGCCCGCACGTTCTCGCGGAGCCGCTCGCGGTCGTGCGCGGTGAGCCGTCGCAGGGCGGGCACGAGCAATTCGAGCAGCGGCAGCCGGTGCTCGGCGGCGAGGGCGTCCACCAGCGGCTGCAGGTGTACCAGGGCGCTCTGCACGTTGCTCGGCGAGGCGTCCTCTAGCGTCGCGGCCTGCCGCGTGCGCATCGTCACCTCGTCGTCCAGCAGGAGCCCGTACACCAGCGCCGCCGCCTGCACGGGATCCGACGTCGCCGCGTAGAGGGTCGAGGGCAGCCGCTCCACCGTCGCGTGGCCGTAGTCGAGGTGCTCGGCGGTGGGCGCGCCGACGGACGCCATGACGGTATCCGCATCCGCCGGGGCCGAGGCGGACGCGAGGGCGCGCAGGTGCGTCTCGACCGAGTCGGGCGACCGTCGGAGGAGCCGCTCGCGCCGGGCGGCCAGGGGCGGATGGGTCGCCAGTAGCGGCGTCTCGAACAGGGAGGAGTGGGGATCAGCGATGAAGAAGTGGCTCGCCTGTGCTGCGGCGGGCGCCAGGATGCGTCCGCCCGACGGGTTCTTTTCGATCTTGAGGAGGGCCCGGGCCAGCCCACTCGGCAGCCGCGTGAAGCGCACCGCCGCCGCATCGGCCAGGTATTCCCGCTGGCGCGCCACGGCCCGCTGGATCAGGCGGCCGAAGACGTAGCCCAGCCCGCCCACCACCAGCACGATGAGGCCGATGGGCAGCAGGAGCAGCCACGCCACCGTCCACTTGGAGGCGGCATACGCGCCCGAGAGGTACAGGATCATCGCCGTAATCAGCAGGACGAACGCGACCCCGAGGACCAGCGTGCAGCCGAGACCGGCGTCGCGGTCGCGCGTGAGGCGCGTCGGCAGGGTGAGCAGCCCCGCGCCGACGCTGGACAGCAGCCGCAGGCCGCTGAGGATGCCCAGCAGCCACGTGTTCAGCCGCGTGTCGCCGTACAGGATGTGGCTGAACTCGTGCGCCACGATGCCCTGCAACTCGTCCCGGTTCAGCAACTGCAGGGCGCCGTGCGTCACCGCCAGGATCGCGTCGTCCGCCGTGTAGCCCGCAGTGAAGGCGTTGATGCCCGGCTCGCGATCCAGCACGTACACCCACGGCACGGGCAGGCTGGCCGCGATGGCCATCTCCTGCACCACGTTCAGCAGCTCGCGCTCCTTCGGCGTCGCCTGCGCGTAGTGGATCGGGCGGGCGCCGATGAGGCTCGCCAGTGCCGCGCCGCCGCGCTGCCGCAACCGGCGAAGCATGAACCAGGCGGATCCGCCACACAGCACGATGATGCTCACCACCGATCCGAGCAACCACACGGGCTGCCACCACCACGGCGAAGCCGGGGCCGCCCCGACGAGGCGCAACACGCCCAGGCCGCCGAGATACAGTGCGCCGATGATGACCACGAGCGCGAGGCCAAACAGGACGGTCAGGCGGAGGGTGGTGCGCCGTGCCCGCTGCTGCCGTTCGAGGAAATCCATAGCTCAGAGCGACGGTCCCCGGCCGCGTGTGCTGCCGGAACGTGTCTCAGTCGAAGGAGACGCGGACGGGCTCGCGGGCCTCGGCGTGCTCGACGCGGAACGGCTGGGCCGGGCCGAAGCCGAGCAGCTGGGCGACGAGGATGGTAGGAACCGACTGCCGCGCCGTGTTATACTGCATCACATGGTCGTTGAACGCCTGCCGGGCGAAGGCCACCCGGTTCTCGGTCGACGTCAATTCTTCCATCACCCGCGCCATCGTCGCATCGGCTTTCAAGTCCGGATAGTTCTCGACGACAGCATAGAGGCGCCCGAGACTGTCGGACAGCATGCCCTCGGCCTGCTGGAGCAGATCCATCGTCGGCGGGTCGCCCGGCTGCTGCGTGGCCTTCTGCTCTGCCGCCATCGCCTGCGAACGGGCCGTCATCACCGCCTCCAGCGTCTCCCGCTCGTGCGTCAGGTAGCCCTTTGCCGTCTCCACGAGGTTGGGAATCAGGTCGTACCGCCGCTGCAGCTGCACGTCGATCTGGGAAAAGCTGTTCTTGTACCGCTCGCGCAGCGTGACCAGCTTGTTGTAACTGCGGACGAACAGCACCGTCAGCACCAGCGGGAGGACGATGAGGAGCAGGATCAGGAGCGTCGTGCCAGACATGGACTCACGTCGTGGATGGTAACGGCGGAGGCGAACGGGCGTCATGCGCGTCGGCCCGTCGTATCGTCCAATATAGCAATCCGCCCGGCGAGATGAGGGACGGGCGAAAGACGGCTTATGCTGATGCAGATTGATGATGTCCGGATCCTGGTGTCGCCTGTCGTGGTCCGTGGTGCGTGATACCCAATCCGGCTGAACCATGGTGGTATGAGGTAGCCCCGCGAGGCCGGATTTGGGGGTGGACGGGTGTAGGTGTGGACGTATGGACGTGAC
>JAAAOL010000073.1 GCA_009908885.1 Bacteroidota bacterium
CGGCGTGCCCTCGGCCACCAGGAAGCCGCCGCGCAGGCCGCCCTCGGGGCCGAGGTCGATGACCCAGTCGGCGCTCTTGATGACGTCCAGGTTGTGCTCCACGATGAGGACGGAGTGCCCTTCGTCCACGAGCTGGTTGAAGGCGCCGAGGAGCGTGCGGATGTCCTCGAAGTGGAGGCCCGTCGTCGGCTCGTCGAAGATGTAGAGCGTGTGGTCTTTCGCTGACTTGCCCAGATACGACGCCAGCTTGATCCGCTGCGCCTCGCCGCCGGAGAGCGTGTTGGACGGCTGCCCCAGCGTCAGGTAGCCGAGGCCCACGTCCTGCAGCGCCGTCAGCCGGTTGACCACCGTAGCTTCATCGGCGAAGAAGTCGGCGGCCTCGTCCACGGTCATATTCAGGACGTCGTCCACGTTCTTGCCCCGGTAGCGGATCTCCAGCACGTCCTTCTTGTAGCGCTTGCCCTTGCAGGCCTCGCACTCCAGGTAGAGGTCGGCCAGGAACTGCATCTCCACCTTGACCACGCCCTCGCCCTGGCACTGCTCACAGCGTCCGCCGGGCACGTTGAAGGAGAAGTAGCCGGGCTTGAGCCCGCGCAGCTCGGCCTGGTGCGTGCTGGCCAGCAGGCTGCGGATGCCGTCGAACGCCTTCGTGTAGGTGGCCGGGTTGGAGCGGGGCGTGCGCCCGATGGGGTCCTGGTCCACCATCTCTACGCTGTCGATGAGCCGATGGCCGCGCAGCGCGTCGTGCTTGCCGATCTTCTCCTCGCCGCTGTACTGGCCCTTGCGCCGCTGGAGGGCGAGGAAGAGGGTGTCGTGCACGAGGGTGGACTTGCCGGAGCCGCTGACGCCGGTGACGCACGTGATGATGCCGAGCGGGATGCGCACGTCGAGCCGCTTCAGGTTGTGCTGCCGCGCGTTCTCGACGGTGAGCACGAAGTCGTCGTCCACCGGGCGGCGCGTGTCGGGGACGGGCACCTGCTTGCGGCCGCTGAGGTAGGCACCGGTGAGCGAGGCGTCGTCCTGCTCGACGGCGGCGGGCGGGCCCTGCGCTACCACCTCGCCACCGAGGCGTCCGCTGCCGGGTCCCAGGTCCACGAGGTGATCGGCGCGGCGGATGACCTCGGGCTCGTGCTCCACCACCACGACCGTATTGCCGATGTCGCGCAGGTGCTCCAGGATGTTGACGAGGCGGCCCGTGTCGCGCGGGTGCAGGCCGATGGTGGGCTCGTCCAGCACGTAGAGCGAGCCGACGAGCGACGAGCCGAGGCTGGTGGACAGGTTGATGCGCTGGCTCTCGCCGCCGGAGAGCGTCTGGCTCAGGCGGTCCAGCGTCAGGTAGTCCAGGCCGACTTCGACGAGGTAGTTCAGCCGCTTGCGGATCTCGTCCAGCACCCGCCCGGCCACCTCCTCCTGAAACGGCGTCGGCGCGAAGGCCTCGAACCACTCGTGCGCGTCCTTGGTGGTCAGCTCGCACAGTTCGCCGATGTGCATCCAGTCGTCCGAGACGGGATCGCGCAGCTTCACGTGCAGCGCCTCGGGCCGCAGGCGATAGCCGTTGCAGTCCGGACAGCGCGAGTAGCCCCGGAAGCGGGCGCGGAAGATGCGGTAGTGCATCTTATAGGAGCGCTTCTCCAGGAAGCGGAAGAAGCCGTAGATGCCCACATAGTCGCCCTTTCCTTCCCAGATGATCTGCTGCTCGCGGTCGGAGAGCTGGCTGTAGGGCGTGTCCACGTCGATGCCTTCGTCCACGGCCACGCGCAGCAGCTCGCGGAAGTGCTTGCTCCACTTGTCCGTGCGGAACGGGGCGATGGCCTGCTGGCGGATCGAGAGGTCGGGGTTCGGGATGATGAGGTCTTCGTCCAGCCCCGGCACGCGCCCGAAGCCCTGGCACGTGGGGCAGGCGCCGACGGGACTGTTGAAGGAGAAGAGCAGCGGCGTGGGCTCCTCGAACGTCATCCCGTCGCGCTCGAAGTGCTGACTGAAGCGCAGGCGCGGCCCGGCCTTGGCCACCTGGACGACGCAGCGCCCGCCGCCCTCGCGGAAGGCCTGCTCCACCGAGTCGGCGATGCGCGAGAGCGTGGCCTCGTCGCCCTGCCGCGTGGCGAGGCGGTCCACCAGCACCAGCAGCCGGTCTCGGCCGTAGTTGTTGACCGTCGAGGGTGGCGTCTCGTTGAGGTCGAGGAGGTCCTCGGTTTCGCCCTTTTCGGCCTGGCGCTCCGTGGGCAGCAGCAGGATGCGGTAGAAGCCGCGCTGGCGGAGGGATTTCAACTCGTCGCGGAGCGTGACGCCCTTTGGCTCCGGCACGGGGAAGCACAGGTAGAAGCGCGTGCGGTCGTCCAGCCGTTCGTGCAGCTCCTCGGCCACCGAGCGGGGCGTGTCTTTCGTCACCACCTCGCCGCTGACGGGCGAGACCGTCGTGCCGATGCGGGCGAAGAGCAGCCGCAGGTGGTCGTAGATCTCCGTCTGCGTCGCCACCGTCGAGCGCGGGTTCTTCGACACCGTCTTCTGCTCGATGGCAATGGCCGGGGCGAGGCCGGTGATGAGGTCCACGTCCGGCTTGTCCATCCGCTCCAGAAACTGGCGGGCGTAGGCGCTCAGGCTCTCCACGTAGCGGCGCTGCCCCTCGGCGTAGATCGTGTCGAAGGCCAGGCTGCTCTTGCCCGAGCCGGACGGGCCGGTGACCACCGTCAGCGTGTTTTTGGGCAGGTCCAGGTCGATGCCCTTCAGGTTGTGCTGCCGCGCCCCGCGGATGACGATGTGGCGCCGGGCCTTCTGCTTGAGGTCGTCCGAAGCGTTGGTGATGACGGGCGTCTGGGCGGCGGAAATCTCGGCCATAGGAAGAAACGTGTATCATTCAGCCGAGGCGTCCTCCTCGGCAATTTTTCGGTGCAAAAGGGAAGAGGGAAGAGCGAATGGGGAAGTGGGGGTTCTGACTCTTCCTCATTTCCATCAGCGCGACGGTGGGGTGGTCGGACGCTCCAGACGGTTCAGCCGACGGTCCATTTTCCATTGCTCGAATTCCTCGAAACTCGAAAAGCGAAAGACGCCCCGGGGGAACCCCTCTAGCGCTCCTAGCTTGCGTGCGGTCTCCTGGAGCCGGTCGAAGCGATCCCAGTAGGAAGGCAGGTTCGTGCCACCGAGAACTTTCATGCCCATGGGTGCAGTGCGGTAGGTAGAGATCGTTCCACGAACGCACTGCTCTGTACGCCTATGTGCAATCTATGATGCCCCGCGCCGCGTGAAATGTGTGTTTCGGCGCGGCGGCGTGCTCACTCCACCCCTGGAAAATGCTCGACGTACTGGATCGTGAAGTCCGGAAAGTGCTCCACGAGCTGGATTTTGTAGTCGGGGTGATGGTCGACGATCTGCCATTTGCCGGGCCCGTCCGGAAAGTGCTCGACGCGCTGCACGCGCAGGTCCGGGAAATGGTCGACCACCTGGACCTTGTAATCGGGGAAGTGCTCGACGAACTGGATGCGCCCGTAGATCTGGGCCACGTCGACGGTGTCCGGATCGGCGGAGACGGGCGGCGCGTCGGCAGGAACAGGCCGCCCCAGCAGGCCGCCGAGCAGCAGGAGTGCGGCGACCCCAGCGCTGATGGGACGCAGCAGACGGACGCGATGAGAGCGAGACAGCATGTGGTGTCGGGAGCCTGCGGGATTACGTCGACGCGTCGAGTAGCGCCTGGTACCGGGTTGCTTCCTCGGGGTTGCCCCACGCATCGTAGAGGGTGACGAGGGCACGGAGGGCGCGCCGGGTGCGCTCGTCGTCGTCGCCCAGGACGCGGCGCAGGCCCTGGTAGCCGTCCAGCAGGAGCGGCTCGGCCTCGGCGTAGCGGCCCAGCTGGGTGAGCACGGTGCCGAGGCCGCTCGCCAGCCCGCTGGTGCGCTCGTGGCCGTCGGGGAGCGAACGCCGCAGGTGCGCCAGGGCCTCCCGGTAGACCGGCTCGGCTGCCCGGTAGTCGCCTTTTTCGAGCAGGACGCGCGCCACGAAGCCGGTGATGATGCCGACGCCCACGTTCTCCTCGCCGACGTTCTGGCGGACGAGCGCTAGCGCCTGACGGTGGGCCTGCTCAGCGCCGTCGTAGTCGCCCTTGTCGCGGAGCACCTCGCCCAGGTTG
>JAAAOL010000370.1 GCA_009908885.1 Bacteroidota bacterium
GGCCCCTCGCGGCGGGGGCGGGCTCGCCACGCCGGGCGTCGTCATCACGTTGTCGGAGTATGCCGTCTGGATGCTCCTGACGCCGGCCATCTTCTACCTCGCCCGCCGCTACCCGCTGGAGCGCACCGTCTGGCCGCAGCGCCTGCTGGTGCATCTGGGCGCCGCCTTTCTGATCGCCGCCGCCGTGGATCTGGTGCGCGTCGTGATCGTGGGACCGCTGCTGGTGCAGGCGGGCATGCTGACCGAGCGACCCTGGAACAGCGACCCGCTGGCGGCGATCGCGCGGCTCCAGTTCCTGGACGAGCTGATCATCTATCTGGCCGGGCTGGGAGCCGGTTTTGCGCGCGATTACTTCCTCCGCTTTCGGGAGCGGCAGGCCGTCGCGACGCAGCTGGAGGCGCAGCTCTCGGAGGCCCGACTCGCCGCGCTCCGGATGCAGCTCAATCCGCACTTCCTGTTCAACACGCTCCACGCTATCAGCGCCCTCGTCGAGCGCGATCCGCAGGGCGTCCGTCGCATCGTGGCGAAGCTCAGCATGCTGCTCCGTCGCGTGCTGGACGACGACGCGGGGCAGGAAACGCCGCTCCGCAGCGAAGTCCGCTTCCTGCGCGACTACCTCGACATCCAACACGTGCGGTTCCAGGGGCGGCTGCACGTCACCGAGGACATCGACGCCGACACGCTGGATGCCCTCGTGCCCACGCTCATCCTGCAACCGCTCGTAGAGAACGCCGTCGAGCACGGCGCCAGTCGCATCGAGGAGGGGATGGGGCGGATCGAGATCGGCGCCCACCGTGAAGGCGACGACCTGGTGCTCATCGTGCGGGACAACGGCCCCGGCCTGGAGGCGAACGGCGATCGCAGCATCGGTGGGGTGGGGCTCCGCAACACGCGGGCGCGGCTCGACGGGCTCTACGGCGCGGCCGGGACGCTGCGGCTGGAAGGCGCCGTAGAGGGCGGGCTCCGTGCGGTCGTGACGCTGCCGTATCACACTTCCGCCGACCTGCACACGGTTTCTCCCGTCACCGAGCCCGCACCTCAGCCATGACGGCGGCCCCATCCTTGCGTGTGCTGGTCGTGGACGACGAAGCGCTGGCCCGGCAGCGCCTGCTCGATCTGCTGGACGCGGCGGCGGATACCGACGTCGTCGGGACGGCGGGCACGGGGCGCGAAGCCGTCGAGGCCATCCGGTCGCTGACGCCCGACCTGGTCTTTCTGGACGTGCAGATGCCGGGCCTGACGGGGCTCGGCGTGGTGCGGGAGGTCGGCCCGGAGCAGATGCCGGTGACGGTGTTCGTGACGGCCTACGACCAGCACGCGCTGAAGGCGTTCGAGCTGGCCGCCGTCGATTACCTGCTGAAGCCGTTCGAGGACGAGCGCTTCCGGCAGGCGCTCCGCCGCGCCCGCGATCAGGTGCGCCTCCGCGAGGTCGATGCGCTGCAGGATCGCCTGATGACGCTGCTGCAGGCCCGAGATCAGCCCGAGGCCGCCCTCGACGTGCCCACGTCGTCGACGGACTATCTCGAACGGATCGCCGTCGAGATGCGGGGGCAGGTACGCGTCGTGCCCGTCGAGCGGATCGACTACATCGAGGCCGACGGCGCGTATGCCGAGCTGCACGCGGGCGAGGATACGTTCGTCATCCGGGAGCGCATGCAGACGCTCGAAGACCGCCTTGATCCTGAGCTCTTTTTTCGCATCCACCGCTCGACCATCGTGCAACTCGACCGGGTCGAGGCGCTGCTGATCGGCAGCGGCGGCGACTATGCGGTGCGCCTGGCAGACGGCACCCGCCTGCGCGTCAGCCGGAGCCGCTACGAGGCGCTATCGCAACGCCTCGGCCTGGATGCGCTGTAGGTATCCAACTCCGACGAATCGGATTTGGATAAGGAGGCAGGTAGGGGTGGATATGTGGGTAGTACGGTGTCAATGGTCAACGTTGGGTCGTCAAAGTGATCTCAACACACCTCCTACCGGCACGTCATCCTGAGCCTGTCGAAGGATCTCCCTCGGCCGGGCTGCCATGGCTGATAGATCCCGACACGAGCGCTGCGCAGCGAGCGACTGATGGAGCGCAGCGGAATAATCACGTGCGGGATGACAGACGCGGCGTGTTGAGATCGCACGCTTTGGTCCACAGAATCACGTCTGACACAGCAGTAGAGGGCCTGTGCTAACTCCTCCACACCTCCCATTCCTCCACACGTCCATACGCCGACGACGTCGGGCTTTCAGAAGGACAAGCTCAGGCTGGTGTAGAGCACGCGCCCCGGCTCGGGAATGGGCGTTCCGGTGAACGGGTTTTTCGCGTTCAGGTGGTTCACGTACGCCGCGTCCGTCAGGTTCTGCACGCCGACCAGCAGATCCACGCCCCGCGTGATCTCGACGCCGCCCCGCAGGTCGACGGTGACATAGCTCTCGGTGGCCGTCTCACCGCGCGTCGTGGCGACGCGGTCTTGCTCGGCCACGACGTTGACACCGCCTTCTGCGAAGAAGCGTCCGCTCTGCGGTTCATATCGCAGGCCGATCTCCGTGGCCAGGGGCGAGACGCCGAGGGCCGGTTCGTCGAGAGCGTCGTCGCGGCCCCACAGGTAGCTCGCGCTGACGCTGGCCGTCAGGACGGGGAGCACGGCGTACGCCGCCGTCGCCTCGCCGCCGTAAAACGTCGCTTCGCCGTTGACGTAGCGGAAGACGGTGTCCGGGCTGAGCGGGAGCAGCTTGTCGAGGTCCGTCGGCGTCAAGGTGATGTAGTCGTCCATGACGCGGTAGAAGCCGTTGAGGCTCAGGCGGAGGCGTGGGTAGACGCCCTCCAGCCAGAGGTCGGCCTGCGTGGCACGTTCCGGGTCGAGGTCCGGGTTACCGACGAACTCGGCGCTGGTCTGCGCCTTGCTGGCCGGGAAGCGATCGGCGAAGCGTTCGAGCGCGTCGGCGGTACGGACGACGGAGCCCACACCTGCCGACACGGTCCAGGCGTCATCGAGCGGCAGTGACAACGTAGCAGCGGCGCTCCAGTTGGTCTCCGTCGCGCTGAGGTCGTCCGCGTCGCTGGCGCCAACCGCCTCCAGGTAGACCGGCGTCGGGCGGGCAGCATCGGCCCAGACCAGGTCCAGCCGCACCGTCCCGGACGCAGTCACCGAGCCGAAATACTGCCGCGCGTTGGCGAAGAGGCCCGCATCGGTGATCGTCACGTCGGGCCACACCTCGTCGAGTGGGTTGCCGTCGGGGCCCCGATAGAAGGGCGGCACGACGGTGTTGCCATCCGGCATGACGGCGAAGAAGGGACGCTCGGCGTCGCGGTTGGCGCTGTACAGGTCGCCACCCACGGTCAGGCGAAGCTGCTCGGAGGGCACCAGTTCTGCGGCGACGCGTCCGCCCAGATTGCGCATGCTCGCATCCACGGTGATGAGCAGCGGCGGACGCGGCATGCCGTTCGGGAATTGCCCGGCCTGACGTGTCGGCTTCTCCTCGTTGTCCATACCGTGGTCGACGCCGTGCCAGTAGGCCAGCACGTCGAGCGTGCGGAGCAGGCCGTCGGAGCGGGTGCGCTCGTAGCGGGCTGAGACGTCGTACGCTTCGAAGAAGTCGGCATCGAGCAGGCGGCCAGGGTAGTCGATATCACGCTGATCCTGGTAGCCCCCCGCCACGGTGAGGCGGCTGCCGGGGGCGAAGTGGTAGCTCAGCTTGCCCCGGCCTTCGGCGGAGCGGTAGTCGGCGGGAATCTCCGAGCCGCCGCCCGCCTCGTAGTTGTGGCCTTCCCGGTAGGCGCCGTGGGCCCAGTAGGTGACGTTGTCCTCGGCGCCGTAGAGCGCTCCGGTCAGACCGACCGCGCCGTAGTTCGTGTCGTAGCTGCTGCGGACGGTGCCCTGCGCCAGCCCGGTCGTGCGGGGCACGTCCTTCGTGTGCACGCGAATGGCGCTCATGTTGCCCGCGCCCCAGATCAGCGCGTACGGTCCTTTGACGACCTCGACGCGGTCGATGGTGGAGGGGTCGAAGTGACTCACCTGCGAGTCCATCCGGAGCGGTCCCGCCGGGAAGCGGCGGACGCCGTCCACGTAGGCGCCGACCTCGGTCTCCGTC
>JAAAOL010000036.1 GCA_009908885.1 Bacteroidota bacterium
GTAATCTCCGGCAACGAACGACGCGGCCCGGTCGAGGGCGTGCGCGTTCAGCGCGGCGATCAGGTCATGGATGAGCGCTTCGGCAGATCCGCGATCCATAGAGGCGAGCGGCGGGTTGGTGAGGAGACGCTCGGGGCGAGTCCCCGGCACTGCTCCCACGGTACCCTGCTGCTCCGTTCATCCGACAGCCCGGCGGATGCTCAATCAGCACTCAGAAGTGTAACGAGGACGTGAACCGACGCTCTCATACCGTTTTCGTTTGGCGATGTCTGGATAGCTGAGAACGTGATACGTAATGCGCAATACAAATCCGGCTGCACCATGGTGGTATGACGTAGCCCCGCGAGGCCGGATTTGGGGTTGGACGTGTGTAGGTGTGGATGTATGGACGTGACGCTCCTCCAACCCTTCAACCTTTCAACCCTCCATACACCAACTCATTGACCGGAGTTGGTTAAATGCGTGAACATGCGCTGATGGAGCGCTGGCCCTTCTCCATCACGGACCACGCACCACGGACCGCGACAGGCAACACCAGGATCCAGACATCAACAATCTGAATCAGTATCAGACCCGGCTGGCATCGATATCCTGATCGCATGAGGATCCCATCGGGCCAACGAGACCGTGACGCCTGGAATCGCCGCACGCCCACACTCCCGCGCTTCCACGCTCCCCACGACCTCGCCCATCGAACACGGCATTCCCCCTCATCCGTCGCCCCTATGCCCCCGTGCCGACTTCCTGCTTCCAGAGAATCTCGACGACGCGCTCCCGACCGCGCTTGAGGTGGCGGCGGAAGGTGCTGTACGGCAGGTCGAGCTGCTCGGCGGCGCGCTCCTGCGTGGGGGCGGGCTTGATGTAGGTGCGCACGAGCGCCCGGTGGTACTTGGCATCACGCGGATCGCCGTCCAGGGCGTCTACGGCCTCGCCGATGAGAGTGCGCAGGGCGGTGACGCGGTCGGCGGTGTCGGCCTCCCGGCCCACCTGTTCGACGACGAGCCGGGAGCGCAGCAGCGGGTTGTCGGTCAGGCGGTCCGGGCGGGTGTATTCGTTCAGCGCCTCGCGCACGGCCTCGGCGAAGCCGGACCGGCTCAGCACCAGCACCGACGCGCTCGGCTCCGGGCGGCTGCGCGTCTGCATCATCGACCCGCGCTCGGCCAACAGATCCAACCACGCCGCCGGGGGGAGAACGCGCCAGTCGTGCCCGAAGACGGCGTATGTGTGCTCGCCCACCTCGAAGTCTGCGGCCTCCACGCGGTCCATCCCGGCGTAGGTAAAGATGGCGCCCCAGAGGTCGGCGTCGCGGCAGGGCAGGAAGGTGTAGGCGAGGCCGGGCGTGTCGAGGTAGTAGCGCACGCGGCGGACGAAGATGAGGCTCTGCACGGGCGAGACGTCCTGGTACGCCTCGCGGGCCATCCAGAAGCGGAACAGCGCGGCGTGCTCGCCGGGCCGGAGCGGGGCCTGGCGCTCCAGGTGGGCCCAGGCGCGGCGCGTGGCCGGGTCGGCGGCGCGGGCGTCCGGGTCGGCCTCGTCCAGCGTCACCGTCGCCATGAAGCCCTGCGGCACGTCCTCGGCATCGCGGTACACGGTGATGCCGTCCGGCTGCCGCTCGAACCAGTGTTCGAACCATTCGGCCGACTCAGGTCCCTCGTGCCGTCTCACCATCGCCGCCAGCGCCTCGCGGTCCTCCGGACGAGCCTCGCCGGGGAGCACTTCCCCAGCTTCTGACCACTGCGTGCGGAGGCGGGAGACGAGCGGGCGCACGAGCGGATTGTCGCGCAGGAGAAAGGTGTAGTCGGACAGGATGATCCGATCGCCCACGCCGTGCGCTTCCTTGAGGCGCGACGTGTAGTGCTTGCGGGCGCGGCGTTGCAGCTCGGCGTACCACTCCGGGTTGCGCCACTGCACGTCGGCGGCGAGCACCTCGCGGGCCAGGTCGTGCGGGAAGAGGCCGCGCATTCCGGCGTCGATGAACGAGAGGCCGCGCAGCCACTCGAAGAGGTCGTGCGCGTCCGGCAGTTCGAGCAGGTCCTGCAGCAGCGTCTCGGTGGTGAACCGCACCAGCGCGCACGCCTCCAGCGCCGCCCGGTGGGCCGGGCCCGGCACGTTCTGCACGAAGTCCTCCAGCAGCGTCTTGATCACGTCGGGCGCCTGCTCCGGCTGGAAGTCCTGGTCGGGTTGCTGGCCCATCAGGTCCGCCACGAGCGACGTCGCCAGCGGGTGGCCGTGGGTGAACGTCAGGACGCGATCGTGCTGCTCCTCCGCGATGCCGCGGCGCTGCAGGAAGGTGCGTCCGGCGTCGGCGTCCAGGTTGCGCAGCGGAAGGACCTCGACCAGATCCTGCCAGCCCGGGTCGGCGCGCCACGCCTGAGCCGGCGCGTCCCGCCCCGCCAGCACGACGAGCACCGTGTCCGGCAGGTCGGGCAGAAACTGCTCCCGCAGCCAGCGGTCCAGCGCGCTAACGGCCTCCCAGGTATCCACGAACAACACGTGCCGCCCGGCGCGGTCGGCTAGGGCCGAGAGCACGTCCTCGCCGTCCGGCACCTCGCACACGTCCCGTAGCGCCGCCCGGAAGGACGCGGCGGTCGGCTCCACGTCGCGGGCGTCCAGGTAATACGCCGCCACGCCCGCCTGCGCACACTGCCGCCGGAACGCCCGCAGCAGCGAGGTCTTGCCCACGCCGCCCGGCCCGAAGACGTGCAGCACGAAGAAGGGCCACTCCGGCGCCTCCAGCGCAGCCTGAAACGTGTCCAACTCCTGCGTGCGACCGACGAAAAGCTGGTCGCGCGCGGCGTGAAGGCGATCCGCGAGGCGTGAAGCCATCGAGTTAAACGGGGCGGGCGGTGAGGCTGGCGATGCTATCCATACGGGGCGGCCCACCGGAAGATCGCCCCCGAGCGTAAAAAGCCCCTCCGCCTGCATCACGCGTCCTCAGTGCCCCCTCTCGACGACGGGAGCGCGCCCGCATACTCCGGTGACGTTTGGCGTATGGCCAGACGGAGCAAAGGCGGAGTCCACACGCGCCAATTCCTCCCCCTCTCCTTTACGCATCATACCGTCATTACAAGCAGGGTTCGTACGACGCAGATCAGCAAGTTTCCATTCTGGAGGACGGTGCTCATGAGTCGCGCGAGGATAGGCGCATTGGGGCTGCTGCTTCTGACCCTGCTCGCCCTGGACGCCCAGGCGCAAGCGATTACGGGGACGCTCCGGGTCAACCAGATCTTACGCGAGGAACCCGATGGACGCCTGACCACCACGATGCTCGAAAAAGGCGAGGCGATCACCGCGGAGCCGATACCGGACGCCGAGGGCTGGTATGCCATCTACACCCACGAGGGCAGCACGTCTACGCTGCGCGGCTACCTGCTCAACCCGATGATCCAGCGCACGGGCACGCCTACGACCACCGCGTCACTCGGTCGTGAGGGACGTGACGCGCCTGCCCGCCCAGCCCGTGTGCGCTACATCCAGCGAGCCGCCAACGTACGGGCCGAGCCCTCCACCTCGTCCGTCGTCCTGGCTCACCTCGCGGCGGGTGATGAAGTGGGCGTCTACCGCTACGAGGACGGCTGGGCACTGGTCGACCTGGCTGAGGTCACCTCGCTCACGGAGACGGGCCGACAGCTAACTGCCCGCCTGGGCTTCGTCTCCGGGGAGCTGGTCGGACGGGCGCCCCCGGCCGACTCCACCGCGAACGCCCCCCTTGACTCCGCGCCCGCCGATTCGACCGATACGGTCTACCTTACGCGGACCGGCTCGAAGTACCACCGCGCCACCTGCCGTCACCTCCGGCGCAGCAAGATCCCGACGGACTTGGAGGCAGCCCTCGCCACTGGCTACGAGCCCTGCCGCGTATGCCGCCCCCCGACGAAAGCCAAGGAATAGTCCCCGTACGCGGTGCTCCTACGACGAAGCGGCGACGTCCTTTTCCGGCGTCGCCGCTTCGTGATGTACGGCGATGTGCGAAGTGTAAGCACCGTTGCCTACAGGCTCAGCACCGACGGGCCCTGTTCGAAGACGATGTCTACCGGGATGCCAGCGGCTTCGAGGCGGTCGAGGTCGGCCTGGAGTTGCGGATCCATCCGCTGGTACTGGTCGACGAACGCCTGCACGGCCTCATAGTCGCCGTCGCCCTGGAGGGTCAGGATTTTTTCCGAGAGCGCGTCTACGGCGGCCTGCATCTGATCGGGATTGACGCGGTAGGTGCCCGTGGCCTCGTCGCGCGTGAAGGCGCCCTGCTCCTTGAAGAAGTTGAAGCGGATCAGGTTGGCCCGCCCGTGCGCGCTGGCCGTGCCGAAGCGGATGGACCGGAAGATGGAGGCGAGGAACGTGGCGTAGTGCGCGTCCAGATCGCCGTCCCACTCGCCCTGGTCGATCAGTTCGGTGACCATGTAGAGGCCCAGCACGTCGGCCTTGCCCTCCTCGATGGCCGAGGCGTGGTCGCGCAGCGCCTCGCGGACGGTGCCCTCGCCGGAGACGAGGTTCTTGATGCCCAGCCCGTGCGCCACCTCGTGGAACATGGTGTTGCCGAAGAAGGCGTCGAACGTGATGTCACCGCGCTGCTCCTCGGCGATCAACTCGCCCGCGATGGGCACCAGGATCTCGTCGAACTTGGCGCGCATGGCGTTTTTGAGCTGCAGGCGGCGCGTGCCCTTCTCCAGCTGCACCCGCTCGTCGTTGGGCAGGTTGATGGCGATGGTCTTGGACCCGGCGTTGCAGTCGCCCGCGTAGTAGATGGCGTCGTACGCGCCGAGGTCGGAGTCGCGGCCCGGCGTCTCCTGCTTGTACGCGGGCGGAACGGGCAGGCCTTCCTGCAGGCCCGGCAGCAGGGCGGCGTAGCGGTCGAGGCGCTGGCTCCAGGCCTTGTCTTTAATGAGGATGTACGACTCGGCAGCCGCCTTGTAGCCGAAGAGCCGGTCCTCGTACGTCTCGATGGGGCCGATGACGACGTCGATGGTGTTGTCCTTCATGTCCATCCATGCCATGTCGCTCTCCAGATAGTCGCTCGTCACGAGCGCCTCGGACCGGAGCGTGAGGTATTCCTTCAGGCCCGGCTCCTCGGCCAGCTCGGCAGCCTGAGCCAAGAGATCAGAGGCGCGCCGCATCCGGTCGGCGAAGTACTCGTGGTATGGGATCGCCGTGAGCGCGCCCGCGTCGTCGCGCCGCACCATCGTGTAGAGGCTCTCCAGCGCCTCGTTCTCCGCGGCGGCGGCCTCGAACTCCGCCTTCGTCATGTCCGCCGGGTAGTAGTTGGCGCCCAGCGGCTTCGGCCCCACGCCTTCGACGAACGGCTGATTGTCGGCCAGGCGGTCCCACGGGCCGTAGTTGATGTGGATGAACTGCCGCAGGTCCGGATCGGTGACGGCGGCGAGGAGCGTGTCCTGCCCGCCGTAGGCCTGATGCCAGAAGATGGAGTCCATCACCTGCGAGGCCTCGACGAGCAGCGGAATCATCTCCCGCTCGCTCTCCGAGAGCGTGCTCAGATCGGCCTCCAGGCGGAACGTGGTGTACTTGTCGAGCAGGGTGCTCGCATCGGCGGCGACGGAGTCGACCACCATGTCGGCGTCATCGGGCATGGGTTGGTTGGCTTCGCAGGCAGAAAACAGCAGCGCGCCGAGCAGCGCGGCGACGGGGAGCAGTCGGGGCATGAGTCGGAGGGATGAGTGAGAGGGGCCGTGCATGACGATGCCCGCCACCGGGACGATAGCGGGCATGGGTCGTCAACCCGAGCGGGGCGCGTTCGTTTCGCGGGGCGATTAGCTGGCAGGCGCGGTCTCGGCCCACGTGAACGAGAGGTCGACCGAGGTGGCGCAGGCCTGACCGGTGATCGAAGCCGTCTGATCGCTGAGCGAGGCGGTGTATTGCAGGTCCACCGGGCAGACGATCAGCGCGTCCGTCCCCTCGGGCGCGAGGGTGAGGGTGCCCGTCAGGCCGAACGCCTGCTCGGCCTCGAAGGCTGCCCGCGACCACTCCGCCGTCCCGCCGAGCGTCAGCGCGGGATCGGTGTTGACGACGTAGAACTGATCGTCGAGCAGCAGTCCGCAGTCCGTGAGCGTCTGCTCCAGATCGATGGTGAGCAGCCCGCTGCCCGCGTCGATGGTGCCGGTGAGGGTGCCCGCGAGCGCTGCCATGCCACCCTCGGGACACGTGCTGGACGCGCTGAGGCCGATCTCAAACTCGCCGTCCTGCGTCGTCTTCGCACTCGACCTCCCGAAGAGCGTCTGGAGCGGCTGCGCGCTCAGCGTCCGCACCAGCGCATCGACTTCACGGTCCGTCAGGCTGGCTTCGTCCGCCGTACTGCCCGCCGAGCAGCCGGCCAGCATCAGTACCCCGAGGAGCACGCTCAGGAACGTCTTCATCGCAATCCCTCTGTGGAAAGTGAGCAGGCACGCCCTGTAAGAAACGAAATTTCGAGCCCATGTTCAGCCGCAGTGCAGCCGCGTCGCCCGCATCAGTCGATCTTAGAGACGGGCTGTCCCTGGATGGCGCGCTCCCAGCGGCGCATGAGGGCCTCGTCGTGCAGTTCGATCCAGGCGCGCACCTTGCGCAGCGGCCGGGTGGGAAGCGTGCCGCCGAGCAGGAGGCCGTCCGGGATGCTGAGGCGGGCTTCCTCATCCCGGTACCGCGCGAGGACGTGCGGCGGCGGGGCGGCGGCGCGGTCGAGATAGTAGAGATAGAGCGTAATGCCGAACCGCCTGCGGAGCGTGTCGGAGAGGCTCAACTTGCCGTAGGCGACCGAGTCCACCGGGGCACCCTCCGTAACCGGGCGATTCAGAAGGACGCGTCGAACGAGCGCGGACGGCTGGCGTCGGTCAAGACGACGAAGTCGCCGAGCCCGGCGTGGGCGTCCGAGTCGAACGCCGTCGGGTCCTCGACAGCCTCGATAACGACGACCAGCGACGCCGTGCCGGGCCGGTAGTGGCGCAGCGCCTCGGGCGTGCCCAGGCCGCGCGTCACGTGGAAGGCGCCGACCATGTGCAGCACCAGCCCCTCGGCGTGGACCTCCAGGTATTCGTCGATGGAAAAGGCCATCGCCGCATCCCACAGCGCCTGCGCGGCGAGCATGTTCTCCATGCTGGGCATTCCGCTGGGAGCAGGGTCGGGCTCCTCGATGGGCGGGTGGCCCTCGGGCAGGTCGTCGCCCGCCTGCATGCGTTGCCCGTGCTCCGGGCCGACGGGCGGCGCGTCTTCGGGAATCGGCGGATGGTCCGGCGGCAGGTCCAGCGTGTCGGCGCTGGCTGCGGTCGGCGCTTCGGCATTATCCGCGCTATCGTCCTCACTACCACCACCATGCGGGCCGCCCATCATCTCTGTCATCAGCGCCATCCACGCCTCGCGATAGGCCGGAGACGGCGGCGGGTACGGCAGTGGCGGCAGCGTGGCGCGCGCGGCGGGCGGCAGGCCGGCCAGCGCGTCCGGGCCGAGGCGCGAGACGCGGTTCACGTAGCGACGCGGCGCATTCGCGGCGAGGACGGGCAGCTCGTGCGCCTTCGCGAACTCGACCAGCGGGCGGTAGTCGGTCTCGTAGTTCTGCCACGGGCGAGCGTCGTCGCGGAAGTGCTGTTCCGTGATCAGTCCGGCCAGGTACTCATCCAGGATCGGCTGCACGTCCCGCTCGAACATCTCCAGCGAGAGCGCCACCGGGCGGTCCTGCTGCCGGGCCGTCGCGTAGGCCTCCATCAGCAGCGTGGCCTGGAGGTCGTGAGCGATGGGGTCGTCGTGCTGCTCCCCGATGAAGACGACCTGCACCGTATCCATCGCCGCGACGATGGCGGCGAGGTCAGCGGGCGTGCCGTCCGCCGTGTATATGGCGTACGGCGACGGGGCCGACTCGGCGGCAGCGGAGTCTGCGGAGGGCGCGGCCTGGCCAAACGTCAGCGCGGGCAGCAGCAGGCCGAACAAGAGAAAACCGAGAATGCGCATGAGACGGTGGGGATGCGACGCAGAAGACGGCGGCCAGCGGACCCGGACTTATCCGTCGTCCTTGGATGTCTTTTTCTCGCCGCGCTCTTGCTTGTTCTTCTCCGACTGCCCGTCTTTCTTCGCGTCCGCACCGTCGACCTTCGGCTGCTCCGGCGGGCGGTGCATGCGCTTGTGGTAGATCTCGTCGATCAGCATGGCGAGCAGCTCCGGCTCCTCGCGGGAGAGTTCGCGCACCACCGGCACGAACCGCTCCAGCCGCTCGCGCTCCAGGTTGCTCTTCTGGCGCATCCGCTCTTCGAGCACCACCGTCATGCGCTCAGCGATGCGGGTGGCCACCTCCTCCTCGGTGGGCAGCTCGTGCTCTGCGATCTCGAAGCCGTAGCGCCGCGAGATGGACTCGATGCGGTGCCGGTCTTCGATGGTGGCCAGCGCGATGGCCGTGCCCGTCTTGCCGGCCCGCGCCGTGCGGCCCGAGCGGTGGACGTAGTACTCGGGGTCCTGCGGCACGTCGTAGACGAAGACGTGCGAGAGGTCCGAGATGTCGATGCCGCGCGCCGCCACGTCCGTCGCCACCAGGAAGCGGAGGTCGCCCTCGCGGATGCGGCCCATCGCCTTCTCGCGGTCCTTCTGCGAGAGGTCGCCGGAGATTTCGTCGGCGTGGTGGCCGTAGTTTTTGAGGAACTGGGTCAGGTAGCTCACCTCGCGCTTCGTGTTGGCGAAGACGAGGGCCGACTCCGGATTTTCCATCTCGATCAGCCGGATGAGCGCGCGGTCCTTCTCCTGCGGCTTGACGAGGTAGTAGCGGTGCTCGATGGCGTCGACGCTGATGTTGCCCGAGGACAGCATCAGGAAGCCCGGATCGGTCAGAAACTCGCGGCCCAGCGAGCGCACCTTGGGCGGCATGGTCGCGCTGAACATGTATGACTGCCGCTCCTCGGGCAGGTGGCGCTTGATCTTCTTCATCGACGGGTAAAAGCCCATCGAGAGCATCTCGTCGGCCTCGTCCAGAATGAAGACGCGCAGACTGCCCAGCTTGAGATTGTTACGGCCGATGTGGTCCAGAATGCGGCCCGGCGTGCCGATGACGACCTGCGCCCCGGCCTTGAGCGCGCGAATCTGCGGGCCGTACTTGACGCCGCCGTAGATGAGCGCCGTGGAGAGATCGTACGTCTCCGGCGTAGCCGCGCTCATCCGCTCGAACTCGTGGTGCACCTGCTTCGCCAGCTCGCGCGTGGGCGCCAGGACGAGCGCCTGCGTCTCCTTCTTGTGCGGATCCAGCACCTGAAAGAGAGGCAACAAGAACGCGCCTGTCTTGCCCGAGCCGGTGCGGGACTGCACGATCAGGTCGCGCCCGTCCAGGATGTAGGGCACGGCGCGGCGCTGCACTTCCATCAGCTCCGTCCACCCGGCGGCGCGCATGGCCTGCTGCAGCTTGTCGGGCAGGCCGTCGAACGTCGCCTCGGGCAACGGCGGGTCGGGCTCGGGGAACAGATCTTTGGCCCGCTCCTCGCGCTTCTCGCGCTGTCCCTTGGAGGTGAGGTCAATAACTTGTGCGTACGGACTGGACGAAAGATCGGGCATGCCGTCAGGAGAGTTCGATGTCAACGCAATACGGCGCTCGATGGAGCGCTACCAGACAAAGTGTACGCACCCTGTACGAGGAACGATCCGGCCTGTCGATTTGCGATTTCCGATTTCGGATGTTCGATTGGGACGATCCGGCCAGAGCGCCTCTTTCTCACGCACCGATCGAAGATCGACCCTCGAACATCGACCCTCGAACATCGACCCTCGAACATCGACCCTCGAACATCGACCCTCGAACATCGACCCTCGAACATCGACAATCACATGGCCAGGCCGCCATCCACGTGCAGGACGTGCCCGGTGATGTAGGTGGCAGCGGGGGAGGCGAGGAAAAGCACCGCGCGGGCCACGTCCTCCGGCGTCGCGGGGCGGCCCAGCGGCACGGCGTTCAGCATGGCTTCCTGAGCGGCGTCGGCCAGGTCGGCGGTCATGTCCGTCTCCACGTAGCCCGGCGCCACCACGTTGACGGTGACGTTGCGCCGCCCCAGCTCCTTGGCCAGGCTCTTGGAGAAGCCGATGATGCCCGCCTTCGACGCGGCGTAGTTGGTCTGCCCGGGATTGCCCGTCACGCCGACGACGGACGACATGTTGATGATGGCCCCGGCGCGCTGCCGCATCATGGGCCGGTAGGCCGCCTTCGAGAAGTTGAAGACGCTCTTGAGGTTCGTGTCGAGCACGGCGTCCCAGTCGGTCTCGTCGAGGCGCAGCATGAGGCCGTCGCGCGTGATGCCCGCATTGTTGACGAGCACGTCGAGGCGGTCCCACGCGTCGAGCACGCCCTGCACGGCCTCGTCGGCCGCGTCCGGGTCGGCGGCGTCGCCCTGAAAGACGAGCACGTCGACGCCCTGCTGTTCGAGGTCGGCCTTCAGGGCCTCGGCGGTGTCGGTGGAGGAGCGATAGGTGAAGGCCACGCGGGCCCCCGCCTCGGCAAAGGCTTCGACGATGGCGCGGCCGATGCCGCGGGTGCCGCCGGTGACGAGGACGCTCTGGTCCGAAAAGTCGAGATGCATGGGTCGCGGGTCAGGAAAGGAAGTGCGAAGAGGAAACGTGGTGAATCAGGCCGCGTCGGTCAGCGCGTCGAGGTCTTCCACCGTGCCCGCCTGCACCACGTCGACGTCGCGGCCCAGCGTGCGGCGCACGAGGCCGGACAGCACCTTGCCCGCGCCGACCTCGACGAAGCGTTCGGCGCCGTCGGCCTGCATCTGCTGCAGCGCCTGCGCCCACTGGACCGGCGCGGTGAGCTGTTCGAGCAAGCTGGCGCGGATCTCGTCCGGGTCGGTCGTGGGCTCCGCCGTCACGTTGAGGTAGACCGGGCAGCGCGGCGGCTGGATGGGCAGCGCCCGGAGCGCCTCGCCCAGCCCGTCCACGGCGTCGGCCATGAGGGGCGAGTGAAAAGCCCCGCCTACGGGCAGCGGCAGCACACGGCGTGCGCCGCGGTCGCGGGCCACCTCACGGAAGGCGTCGATGGCCGCCACGTCGCCGGAGATGACCACCTGGCCGGGCGCGTTGAAGTTGGCCGGCTGCACGAGCACGCCGTTCTGGGCGGTGATCTCGGCGCACAGGTCGCGCACGGCGTCGTTCTCCATCCCCAGCACGGCCGCCATCGTGCCGGGCCGATCGTCGTCGGCGGAGGCCATCAGCTCGCCACGCAGTTGGACGACCTCCAGGCCGTCCTCGAACGCGATGGCTCCGGCGGCTGCGAGGGCGCTGTATTCGCCCAGGCTATGCCCGGCCACCATGTCCGGCGCGAGGCGTTGCTCCTCCAGCACCGTCATCACGGCCATGCTGTGCACGTAGAGCGCGGGCTGCGTCACGTTGGTCTGCTTCAGGTGTCGCCTCGCCACCTCCACGTCCTTGTCGGTGCCGAACTTGAGGTCCGTGATCTTATAGCCGAGGAGCGCGTCGGCCGCCTCGAAGCGCGCCCGGGCGGCGGGATAGGCCTCGTAGAGATCGAGGCCCATGCCCACGTATTGTGAACCCTGGCCGGGAAAGAGAAAAGCAGTCGCCATGCCGTTGAGCGTAGAATGAATGGGGGAGGGCGGATAAGGGGCGCGCGTGCGCCTGAGGGAAGCTCGAAGGGAGAACGTGCGAAGGGGAATGCTGACGCGTTGCGCGTTCGTGGTTCACGGTCACGGCGTCACCAGCATCTCAGAACCTACGACCCACAACGCACAATCCGCAACGCGACGAGGCACCCCTCCGCGTGCGGGGATTACCCCTCAGCCTCGGCGACGGCCTCCTGCGGGACGGCGACGTCGCTGCCGTCGTAGGCCCACTTGACGTAGGCCGCGCCCCAGGTAAAACCGCCGCCGAAGGCCGCCAGCACCAGGTTGTCGCCGCGTCGCAGTTCCGGCTCCCAGTCGTGCAGGCACAGCGGGATCGTCGCTGCCGTCGTGTTGCCGTAGCGGTCGATGTTGAGCATCACCTTGTCGCTGGAGATGCCCATGCGGCGGGCCGTCGCGTCGATGATGCGCTGGTTGGCCTGGTGCGGCACGAGGTAGCGCACGTCATCGCCCGTGAGGCCGTTGCGTTCCATGATTTCGGCGGAGATGTCGGCCATGCCCTGCACCGCCACGCGGAAGACGGCCCGGCCTTCCTGATGCAGGAAGTGCATGCGCTTATCGATGGTCTCGTAGGTGGGCGGGTTCAGGCTGCCGCCGCCGCGCATGCAGAGCGCCTCCCAGCCGTCGCCGTCGATGTGGAGCGCCGCGTCGAGCAGGCCGCAGCCGCTCTCCTCCGGCTCCAGCAGCACGGCCGCCGCCGCATCGCCGAAGAGGATGCACGTGCTGCGGTCCGTATAGTCCGTGATGGCGCTCATCTTGTCCGCCCCGATGACGAGCACCTTCTCGTGCTGCCCGCTCTCTACGAAGCGCGCGCCCGTGGTGAGGCCGAACAGAAAGCCGCTGCACGCCGCCGAGAGGTCGAAGCCCCAGGCGTTGGAGGCCCCGATCGCGTTCTGGACGAGGCACGCCGTGGCGGGGAAGAACATATCCGGCGTCACCGTCGCGACGATGATGACGTCGATCTCGTCCGCCGTGATGCCGCGCCTCTCCAGCAGGTCCTGCGCGGCGCGGGCGGCCATGTACGAGGTGCCTTTGTCATCGTCGCGGAGGATGCGGCGCTCGCGGATGCCGGTGCGCGTCCGGATCCACTCGTCGTTCGTATCCACCATGCGTTCGAGGTCGGCGTTCGTAAGCCGTTCGTCGGGCAGAAAATGCCCTACGGCCGTGATGGCTGCGTGTCTCATCGGTCGGAGAGGTGAGGGTGGTGGGACGGTCGAAGGGGCCGCCTCAGGCTTCGACGACGGTCGAGATGGAATGGGTCACGTCCTGCTCGGCCAGGCGGGCGGCGGCCAGGATCATCTGTTCGATGGCGCGAGGGCTGGAGCTGCCGTGCCCGATGAGCACGTTGCCTGCGACGCCGAGGAGGGGCGCGCCGCCATACTTCTCCGGATTGAACCGATGCTGCACGCTCCGCAGCACGTCGCCCACGAGGCCCTGCTGCGCCTCGGTGAGGCCCTGCTGCTGCATCTGCTGGCCGACCATGTGCATCACCGCCGTCAGCAGGCTCTCGCCGAACTTGAGCAGCACGTTGCCCACGAAGCCGTCGCAGACGACCACGTCGGCGGCGTGGTGCATGATGTCGCGCCCCTCGATGTTGCCGACGAAGTGGAGGTCCGAGGCGGCCTGCAGCAGGGCGAAGGCGTCTTTGACCTGCTCGTTGCCCTTGCCGGGCTCCTCGCCCACGTTGAGCAGGGCCACGGACGGATGCGCCACACCCTGCACCTGCCGCGCGTAGACGGTCCCCATCCGGGCGAACTGGAGCAGATGCGACGGCTTGCAGTCCACGTTCGCGCCCACGTCGATGACGAAGCAGACGCCCTCGGTCGTCGGGAAAAAGCCCACGACGGACGGGCGGGCCACGCCGGGCAGGCGGCCCAGGATGAAGAGCGAGGCGGCCATGACGGCGCCCGTGTTGCCGGCGCTCACGAAGGCGTCGGCGCGGCCGTTCTGATGAGCGGCCAGCCCGACGTGAATGGAGGACTGCTGCTTGGCCTTGACGGCGGCGGCGGGCGCCTCCTCCATGCCGATGACCTCCGGCGCGTGAAGCACCCGCAGCGGCAGGCCCTCGGCGGTGGAATGCGCGGCCAGCTCGCGCAGCAGCTGCTCTTCCGGCCCGACGAGTAGCACTTCGAGGTCCTGACCATGTGCGCCGGACAGGGCTTGAAGCGCTCCGTCAATGACGACGCCGGGGGCGCGGTCGCCTCCCATCGCGTCCACCGCAACTCGAATGGCCATAGGACTTGAGTGCTGGATCGATTGACGAGCGAAGTCGCCGCGTCCTGCAACGGACGCTGTACTACCGGGACGGCGAAGCGGGCGAGACCTGGTAGGTACGCTCCCCGCTGGCGCCGGGCGCGCTAGAGCATCTCCGTCGGCTCTACGACGCGGCGCCCCCGGTAATGGCCGCAGCTCGGGCAGGCGCGGTGTAGCACCTTGGGGCTGCCGCAGTTGGAGCACTCCATCGTCTCGGGCTTGCTCAGCCCATTATAGTAGGTGCTGCGCCGCTTGCGCGTGCGAGACTTCGAATGCTTACGCTTGGGATTCGCCATGGGTCTGCCTGAAGTGAATAACGCGAAATAGGATAAAAAGGACGGATGGGGAGCGGCGCGTTACTCGTCGCCCTCGCCCTCCATCTCAGTGCGAAGTTCGCGGAGCGCCTCCCAGCGCGGATCGATCGGGTCCGCCTCGGAGGCTCCGTAGGTGGTTTCGAGTTCGAGGTCTTCGGCGCCGGGGGCCACGCGCCGTTGCGGCAGGGCCAGCAGCAGCGTGTCGCGCGCGACGTCGGTCAGGTCGATGCGCGGGTCCCCTGGACTCATGGGGCGCACCTCCTGGTACTCCTCCGTCTCTTCGCCGCGGTGCCGCTCTGCAAAGTCCGGCGGGGCGAAGAGCAACTGGTAAGCGCCTTCGATCGGCTGCGTGAACGTCTGCAGCGTCCGGTCGCATTCGAGCGTAGCCTCGGCGGTGGCCTGCAGCAGCACGAGCGCGCGGTCGTCATAGTAGTTCACCTGCACGGCGACGCCGATATCAGCGAACTGCTCGGTCGGCAGGTCCAGGGCCTCCGCCGCTGGCGCAAAGTCGAACCGATGCAGCCCCTCGGCGAGTGGCCGTAGGTCGATGGTCAGCATACATGCAGCATCGCTGGATGATACAAAGCAGGCTACCCGGAAGGTAGCCCCTCTAGCCTGCCGCGTTGACAGGCCAAAAAGTACTATGGGATCTCCGGCAGAGTTCCGACCGCGCGCGCGGCCCCGCCCGAGTCCGCCACTCCGCCGGTCGCGGACGCTCCTGCGGGATTGTGTGAAATCCCCGGACGCCTGCTTGACGTTGAGGGCGGGTCGTCGTTACCATGAGCGAGGTAATATTGGGATAACACGGAAGGCCACCAGCCAGACGCCGAAGGCCTCGTCCATCGCCTCCGTGCGCGTCGTGCCGAAAGGGCCAGGTGCGCGATGTCCGCCGGAGCATCTCGCCGTGGTTTCGTGCCACGAGCGAGTCCACCCTCACACCGCCCCACGCTGCGCTGCCGGGATGTGGGTAATTTGTGGATAACCCCACCCTGCACTCGTTGCGCTCGCGTAGATGTCGTGAAAATGCCGTCTACGTGTGGATTGTCGCATTTTTATTTTCCCTAAGTTCTGTATTAACAGGTACTTACCTTTGTTGAAGACCTGTTGATAACTTCCGCACGTGCGTCATCCTTTCCAGGAACGTCCCTGGTCGTTGCGCAGACCATGGTGGTGTGCTGTTAATAACTGGTGCACAACCCCGAGATGCCTGCGGGGAGGGATGCTGTGCGCCGTGGGGTTGGGCGTGCGGGACTGGACCTTCGGCATCGCTCTTCCGTTCTTCCGGATCCCGCCTCGATCATTCCGTTCATCACGCCTCGCCCTTTCCCCCGCGCGTGGCCCCGGCGCATGTAATACACAGCATGGAGCAAACTCCTGAAGAGGTCTGGAATCAATGTCTCGAGATTATCCGAGACAACATCAGCAGACAGAGTTTTAAGACATGGTTCGAACCCCTCACCGCCGTCGATCTCAAGGAAGACGGAGATCTCGTTAAACTTACGGTGCAGCTCCCGAGCCGCTTCTACTACGAGTGGCTAGAGGAGCATTACTTCGGCCTGCTGCGCAAGACGATTACGAAGGTGCTGGGCCCGCAGGGACGGCTCTTCTATAACGTCGTCATCGAGAAGGACGCGGCGGAGAGTGGCTACGAGGGCTCCTCGATGCAACTGCCCGCCCGCCGCCCGTCCGGCGAGCCGCCCCCGGCACAGTCCGGCCCCGGCACGCCTGCGCCACACCCCGACGCCGCGCCGTCTCCCACTCCCGACGCGGAGTCGTCCGCCCCGGATGCCCCGCCGCCGCCGCGCCCCGCCTATCCGTCAGGCAGCCGCCACTCGGCCCACCCGTCCACGGGCGACAAGCAGGGCAACGGTCCGTCGACGCAGCAGCCCGAGCCCATCGCCAACCCGTTCGTCATTCCGGGCATCCAGAAGGCGAAGGTCGACAGCCAGCTCAACACGAGCTACACGTTCGAGCGCTTCATCGAGGGCGACTGCAACCGGCTGGCCCGCAGCGCGTCGGTCGCCATCGCCCAGCAGCCGGGCACGACCAGCTTCAACCCGTTCATGCTCTACGGCGGCGTGGGCCTCGGCAAGACGCACCTCATCCAGGCCGTGGGCAACTACGTCAAGGAGCACCACAGCGCCGAGACGGTCCTCTACGTCTCCAGCGAGCGCTTCACGACGGAGTTCGTGCAGGCCATCCAGCACAACCGCGTGAGCCAGTTCTCGCTCTTCTACCGCCAGATCGACCTGCTCATCATCGACGACGTGCAGTTCTTCGGCGGAAAGGAGAAGACGCAGGAGGAATTCTTCCACATCTTCAACGCCCTCCACCAGAATGGCAAACAGATCGTCCTCTCGGCGGACCGCCTGCCGCGCGAGATCGAGGGCATCGAGGAGCGGCTGCTCTCGCGCTTCCAGTGGGGCCTCTCCGCCGATCTGCAGGCGCCGGAGCTGGAGACGCGCATCGCCATCCTGAACCGCAAGGCCGAGGACGACGGCATCCAGCTCTCGCAGGACGTCATCGAGTTCGTCGCCCACAACATCAAGAGCAACATCCGCGAGTTAGAGGGCGCCCTGATCCGGCTGCTGGCGCACTCCACGCTCCACAAGCGCGACCTCGACCTGGCGCTGGCCAAGGACGTGCTGCGCGACCTGATCAAGGAGAAGCGGGTGAACCTGACGGTAGAGGAAATCCAGCGAATTGTGTGCGAGTACTTCGACATCCCGGAGGACCTGGTCCGCGCCCGGACGCGCAAGCGCGAGGTGGTGCAGGCCCGGCAGGTGGCCATGTACTTCGCGAAGCAGTTCACGCAGCACTCGCTCAAGACCATCGGGCTGCACTTCGGCGGGCGCGACCACTCGACGGTCATCCACGCCAACAAGAGCGTCGAGAACCAGATCGAAACGGACGGCCAGTTCAGCGACATCATCGACGAGATCCGCCACCGCATCGAACTCCGCAGCCGGTAGTTGAGAAAGGGAGCGGTTGAGAGCGGGAGAAAGGGGGACTGTTCTCCTTCTGTCCCTCTCTCCCATTCCCCCCTTCTCCCGCTCTCCCATTCCCTCTTCTCCCTCTCATCCATTCTCCCTTTCCCACCCACTGGATCAGAGTCCTCTTTTTATCGTAGATTACTGTCCGTCTTCCCGCGTTTAGCCAGGTAGCGCCATGAAATTCACGACTTCCAGTGCCGATCTCCGCGAAGCCCTGACCACGGTGGCTGGGGCGGTGCCCTCGAAGAGTACCCTGCCCATCCTCGAATGCATCCTCTTCGAGCGCGACGGCGACACGCTCCAGCTCAGCGCGACCGACCTGGAAATCTCCATCGTGCAGCGCCTCGCCGTGCAATTCGAGAAGAACGGCGCGCCGCAGGGCAACCGCGTGGCCGTGCCCGCCAAGCGCCTGCTGGACACCCTCCGCGCGCTGCCGGACCTGCCAGCAGAGTTCGTCTCGGACGACGAGTTCGGCGTCACCCTGCGCACCGATCAGGGCATGTACAAGATGGTGGGCCACGACGGCGCCGACTATCCCGCGCTGCCGGAGCTGGAGGCGGACCAGACCATCGAGGCGGACGGCGCCCTCCTGGAGCGCGCCATTCAGAAGACGAGCTTCGCCGTCAGCAAGGACGCGCTGCGCCCGGCCATGATGGGCATCTACTTCCAGATCCAGCCGGACGAGAGCCGCGCCGTCGCCACCGACGGCCACCGGCTGGTGAAGCTCATCATGCACGAGATGACGAGCACCGAGCCGCTCGACTTCATCGTACCCGAGAAGGCGATGTCGCTGGCGGGCCGCATCGTGAAGAACGACCCCTGCACGATCAAGGTCGACGACGGCCACGTCTGTTTCGACTTCGGCCGGGCGCGCGTGATCGCCCGCCTCATCGAGGAGGCCTACCCGAACTACGAGGCCGTCATCCCGGTGGAGAACGACCGCCGCCTCACGGTCAACCGCACCTCCATGCTGAACGCCGTCAAGCGCGTAGGGCTCTATTCCTCCAGCATGACCAACCAGATCCGCCTCAAGCTGGAGCACGACAAGGTGGAGATCTCGGCCGAGGACATCGAGCGCTCCAGCGAGGCCCACGAGACGGTCCTCTGCGAGTACGACGACGAAGAGATGACCATCGGCTTCAACTCGGTCTACCTGAACGAGGTGCTGAGCAACCTCGACGCCGACGAGGTGGTCTTCGAGTTCAGCTCCCCGAACCGGGCGGGCGTGGTCACGCCGCAGGAACAGGCCGAGGGTGAGGACATCCTCATGCTCATCATGCCCGTCATGCTGAACACGTACGCCTAAACGCCCGACGCGGCGCGACGGCCCTGGACACGGAAAAAGGCGTGAGCAGCGATGCCCACGCCTTTTCTGGTGCCGTAGATGTGCGGTACCGTGCGCTCGTCAACCTTCGACATCCAGCGACCGGCCCGTCAGGCGCTCGAAGTGCTCCCGCGGATCGCAGCGGTCGTGCAGGTCCCGGACGCGGCGGGCCACACGGTCGTACTGCGCCTGCCATTGCGGGTCGCGAGCGGCGCGGCGCCGCATCCGGTCGAGGAGGGTGCGGAAGGACGGCGGAGGCGGCTGGGCCGTCAGCAGCTCCGTCGCGGCGAGGGCGGCCATGGCTTCAGCGTCCGTGCCTCGGGCGAGGCGACGAGCCGTCTGTAGCAGCGTCTGGAGGGGACGATCCGCGTCGGAATGCGGGGCGTGCCCGTTGCGCGCGGAGGCATCCGGCAGCACGTCGTCGGGAAAAGGCATGAGCCGTAGAACGTGGATGAGTGGGAGCTCATGGTCATAGACACATGAGGGGCGAAAACATAACCTCCCCGCCGCCGGGGCCGCTGGCTCCGAGCGCGTCAAGATTACAGGAAGAATGCATCCGCCCAAAACCTTGGGACCGTTCCGGGCGTGACAGAGCGGTGCAACACGGTGGGAGGCGTCATCCCCTTGACACCGCCCGACGAAACCTCTAACTTATTGGACTGGCAAGGCGCGTTGCACGGCACGCGCTTTACGAGCGGGGCATCTTCACGATCCGGTCGAATTTCGTCCGGACGTTTTTTTGTCTGCATGCCCCGGCGCCCGCGTGGCGCAGTCCCCATTGATCGTAGATTGACCGACCCCGTCATGGACGCCCAGAGTTTCAAAACCCAGAGCATCAAGCCCAGCGAGGTCGAGCGCACCTGGTACATCGTCGACGCCGAGCAGCAGATCGTCGGCCGGATGGCTTCCCAGATCGCCTCGACGCTGCGCGGCAAGCATAAACCGTATTACACGCCGCACGTGGACTGTGGCGACTTCGTCATCGTCGTCAACGCCGAGAAGGTCCGCTTCACGGGCAGCAAGGAGACGGACAAGCACTACCACACCTACAGCGGCTACCCGGGCGGCGAGCGCACGCACACGCCCGAAGAGCTGCGCCAGCGCCGTCCCGGATTTCTCGTGCGCAACGCCGTGCGGGGCATGCTCCCGAAAGGCACCCTCGGCCGCCAGATGCTGAAGAAGCTGAAGGTGTACGCGGGTCCGGATCATCCGCACGAGGCGCAACAGCCCCAGCCGCTCGACCTCTAGCGCTGGCGCACGAGGAAGACCTCGCCAACAACCTGTTTCCGTAATCGCACCGCATCATCATGGCAGCACCGGTTCAATACAACGCCGTAGGGCGCCGGAAAACGTCGACGGCCCGCGTCTACCTGCGGCCCGGCTCCGGCCAGATCACGGTCAACAAACGCTCCTTCGACACCTACTTCCCGCTGGAGTGGCGGCGCAAGTCCGTCACCGCCGCGTTCGACGTGTCCGACACGTCGGGCCAGTTCGACGTGCTGGTCAACGCGAGCGGCGGCGGCCTCACGGGCCAGGCCGAGGCCATCCGCCTGGGCATCGCCCGCGCGCTCGTCGAGTACGACGAGGAGCTGCGCAAGCCCCTCCGCGACGCCGGCTACCTCACGCGCGACGATCGCATGGTCGAGCGCAAGAAGTACGGCCAGCCCAAGGCACGCAAGAAGTTCCAGTTCTCGAAGCGCTAAACGCTTCGCGGGTTACGCATTCAGGGTTCGGGGTTACGTGTTGTTACGACCCTAACCCGAAACCCTGAACGTGCAACCCTAAACCCGTAATCACACATACCGCCCGATGCTCGGCTGGGTGACCGCCCGGGCGCGGGACGCCGAACGACCGGGGGCTGAGGGGATGATGACCATCGTCCTCGCCCCCGTTTTCGTGCGCGCCCCCGCCCAGCAACGGTTCGGCTGCGGCAGACGACGGCGGTAGCGGCTCAACCCATCAATCCCAACTACATCCCATGGCAGAGACCAAGACCCAGAACGACGACGCCCAGGCGCAAGACGCCGAGGCAACCGACGAAACCACGAACGCCGC
>JAAAOL010000270.1 GCA_009908885.1 Bacteroidota bacterium
GCCTCGGCATATCCGGATGGGCTGTGTAGACCTCGAAGAAGCGCCCGATGAGCTTGACGGCCTCCTCACCTTCTTCGACGGGATTGATCTTGATCCGGTACTGGCCTCCAAGGTAGCGGTGCGTTTCGCCCGCCACGTACTCCTTCTCAGGGATGGGCCGCACGAAGTCAGCAAAGCGGCGCTGCTGACGCCGAATCCACCGCGCACGGTGCTGCACGCGAGCACGGACCTTCTCGGCATCGGCCTCCACCGGAGCGCGCACTTCGACGTGGCCGTCCGGATGAACGTTGATGCCCAGGGTGGTTCGCTCGGTAGGCACGACCTGGAAGGAGATCGTATGCGAGCCGTAGGTGACCTCGTCCTCGTAAGGGGTGGCTCTGCTCATCGCTCGGACTGGCTCTTGGCGATGCGAAGGGCCTGATCGAGAATGCGGTCGATCGTGTCGAAGCCACCCGGCTCGTCAATGTCGACCAGGCCAGACTCGATGAGAAAGTCCTCGACATCGCCCCGCATCTGTTTCTCGACGTCGGGGTTGCGCTGCCAGTCGACGATCTTCAACTCGTCGATGATCGTGTCGATCTGGAGCGCCGCCTGAGCAAGAGGAGCCGGGGCGAGCGCCGCACCGTCTCCAGCCGTCTCAGAAGACAGCTCTTCGGTCAACACGTTGTAGTAGGCTCGCGCTTCGGGCTGGCCGTGGAGGGCACGCGGAACGTCCTCGCCGCCGCGCCCCTCGGCCTGCGCCTGCAGCTCCTGGATGCGAGCAAGGTAGTCCCGCGCGTTGAGCCGGTCCTGATGGTAGGCCTCGATGGCCTCTTCGATGAGTTCGGAGAGACGCTTGAAGAGGACCGGGTCCTCGTCCATCCGCTCGGTGAGTTGCTTCTTGGTCCGGTGGGCAATCGCATCGGCTTTGGAGGCCATCGCCGACTGCGGCGAGCGGTCGTCGATCTGGGCCGCCAGGGCCTCCCGGTCGAAGATATTGACCCGGGGGACGACCTGCTCGACCTCATCGACGGCGACGTGGCGGTGCAGCAGCTTGTCGACGCGGCGCTCGTATTGCTTGAAGTCCACGGCCTCCCCATAGCGCTCGCGCACCGAGCGACGGAGCGCCTGGAAAAACTTCGCATCCTCCATGTAGCGACGCCGCACCTCCGGCGGGAAGACCTCGTCGTCATGGAAATACTGCGACGAGAGGGCCAGCTGAAGGGTCTTCGAGAACCGCGCCAGGCGCTCGTAGAAATCGTCGCGGCGCTCCTTGTCCTGCAGGTGCCGCTCCAGCGCTTCGATGTCGTTCTTGTTGTCGACCTCCTCGAAAATCCTCAGCAGGTCGGTATGATACTGGCCGAGCTTGTCGACTTCGCGCCGGACGCTCACGAGCGCATCGCCGAGATCGCGGGCCAGCTCTTCCTGGTCGAAGCCAGAGAGCGCCGTGTACGTCGTGAGCGCCTTGTCCAGTTCTTCGAGGATGCCCCAGTAGTCGACGATGTAGCCAAAGTCCTTGCCCGGAAAAAGCCGGTTGACGCGCGCCACGGCCTGCAAGAGCGTGTGCTCCCGGAGATTTTTGTAGACGTAGAGAATCGTGTTGCGAGGGGCGTCGAAGCCGGTCAGGAGCTTGCTGACGACGATGAGGATTTCGATGCCGGGATCGTCTTCGTGGTACGCCTGGAAGCGCTCGATGACGTGCTGCTCGTAGGCCTCGCCGTCGCTGCTGAAGCGCTCCTCGACCTGGTCCCGCCAGAAGTCGATCACCTCCTGCTTGGGGTCCTCGTCGTCGAGATCCTCGCGCTGGTCCGGCGGCGAAATGACAACGGCCGCCTTGATACGCCCGTCCCGCTCGAAGATCTTCCAGGCCCGGACAGCAGTGGACTTGCTCGGCACCGCGAGCTGCGCCTTGAAGCCGGTCCCCTGCCAGTTCTCGGTGTAGTGCGCGATGACATCGTAGACGACCTCTTCGACTGTGGGCCGCGTCTGCTGCAGCCGGGTCTTCGTCGTCGCCTTCCGCTTCAGGTCGGCCGTCTGCTCATCGGTCAAGTGCTCCGCAACGCGGCCGAAGGCGCGGTCCAGCGGCTTGCCGTAGACATACTGCCGGGCTTCACGCTGCTCGTAGAGAAGCGGGACGACGGCCTCGTCCTCCACGGCCTGATCCATCGTGTAGGGTTGGCCGATGAAGCCGCCAAACTTGCGGAGCGTATTCTTTTCTTCCTTCATCAGTGGCGTCCCGGTGAAGCCGATATAGCAGGCCTTCGGGAGCGCCTTGCGCATCAGAGCATGCAGCGTGCCGTACTGCGTCCGGTGGCCTTCGTCGACCAGGCAGAAGAGGTTTTCGTAGTCGGAGCGCGCCCGCTCGCGCTCGACGGCGGTCTTGAACTTGTTGATGACGGTGGTGACGACCTCGACCCGGTCGTCCTCGATCAGCTCGGCGAGTTGGGCCCCGCTCCTGGCGTGCACCGGCTCTTTCCCGCAGTGGCGAAGCGTGTTGGTGATCTGACGATCGAGGTCCTTGCGGTCAGTCACGACGATGACGCGGGGGTTCCTGATGTCGTCAGCCAGTGCGAGGGCCTTCGTCAGGAAGACCATCGTGATACTCTTGCCGCTCCCCTGGGTGTGGTAGATGACGCCCCCCTTCCGCCGCCCGCGCTCATCCCAGGAGCGGACGCGCTCCATCACGGCCTTCACCGCGAAGTATTGCTGGTAGCGGGCGATCTTCTTGATGCCCGCATCGAAGACGACGAATCCGAAGGTCAGCTCCAGGAGTCGTTCCGGGCGGCACAGCGCCCACAGCACGCGATCCTGCTTGGTCGGCAGTCGGTTCTCCCCGGCGCGCGTTAGAAGGACGCTCACGGCGTCTTCGGCCTCCGCCTCGCGCCACCTCGACCAGAACTCCTCCTCGGTCCCCACCGTGCCATACCGAACCTCATTCGGCTGCGCCGAGAGCAGGAGCTGGGCGTAGTAAAACAGCGGGCGGATGTATTCCGGTTTCTGGTAGGTCAAAAGCTGCCCGATGCCGGCCGCGACGGGGTCCTTCTTGTCGCGCCGCTTGCACTCGATGACGACCAGCGGGATGCCGTTGACGAAAAGGACGAGGTCCAGCTTCTTGGGACGCTCACGCCCCTCGACGTAGAACTCGGGCACGACGTGGTAGACGTTGCGCTCGGGCCGGTCCCAATCGATGTAGCGCAGCGGGTGGCTCTTCCGGTCGCCTTCGATCTCCTGCTCGAAGCTCTTGCCCAGGGTGAGCAGGTCGTAGACGTATTCGTTGGTGTGCACCAGCCCTCCGAGCGGCGGCGTACGGAGCGCTTCGATGGCCTCGTGAATGTTGCCGTCGGAGAAGTCGTAGGTGCGCCCCTTGTACTCGATCTCGTTGATGCGGCGGAGCTGCCGGTCCAGGACGCTGCGCAGGAGCACTTCGCTGGTCGATCCCTCCCGGGCCTTCTTGACCTCCTCAGCGGTGAGGTACTCGTAGCCCAGCAGCTCCAGCAGGCGCAGGGCCGGCTGCTGCACGTCGGGGACCTCTGCGTATGTACGCGTCGTGCTCATGGCCTCACAGCCCTCCCAGCACCGTGAGCAGGAACCGCGTGCCGTAGGCAACGACCAGCGCGAAGGCGAAGCTCATGAGGGTGCCGATGATGATGTATTCGGCGTTTTTGCGATGTTCGTCATCTTTCAGGTCGCCGAAGCGGAAGAGCGACTTGGCGGCCACCAGAAAGCCGATAGCCGCCGGGGCCCCGGCGATCACGAAGACGAAGATCAGCAGGCGCTCGTAGAGGCCGATCACGCGCCCGCCGTCCTCGAAGCCGTTCTCCAGGGGTTCGATCACGCGTCCTCCAGCTGCTACAGCGTTGTCATCCTTCATCTGTACGGCGAAGGGCCGGATCCCGAGGTTGACGAAGATGCCTCCGAGCCAGACGGTGGCCACCAGACCGGTCGCACCCGCGATGACGCTGTAGATCACGGGCGGCCAGCCGGCCCCCTCCAGCAGCGCGGTGCCGACGATGCCCTCCTGCGCGACCCACCCGCCGAGGACGATCAGGACCACAGCTCCGACCTGCGTCGCCGG
>JAAAOL010000549.1 GCA_009908885.1 Bacteroidota bacterium
CGTGAGACCGTGGAGTACCTGTACCACCCGGTTGGGACCTGCGCAATGGGCATCGACGACCAGGCCGTGGTGGATGCCGAGTTGCGCGTCCGGGGGCTGGACGGCCTGCGGGTGGCCGATGCGTCTATCATGCCCGTCGTCACCCGCGGGAATACCAACGCGCCGACCATCATGATCGCCGAGAAAGCTGCCGCCATGATCCGTGCGGAAACGGTGGAGGAACGGGCTGTGACCACCGCGTGAGGCGGACGAGGGCGCGAAACCTCCCAGGGGGGCTCTCGTTTGCTCCCATCGGTTCTCATCACCATCGCGCGTTATCCGATGTCTCATTCATGGCGGTCCGGTCGGTGTGCCCGCGGCTTGCTACGCGGGCTCCTGGGGTGCGTGCTGGCGCTCCTCCTCGTCTCTCCGATCGAGAGTCCGGCCCAGGAAGGGACGACGCGCATCCTTCCAGATAACAAGCTCCCCGAGACGCGTGCGCAGCAGCTGTTCGTCCAGGGGTTGACCCAGGCGTTCCTGGACAACCATCAGGAGGCACTGGCCCTGTATGATAAAGCCCTCCAGATGCAGCCGGGGGCCCCGGCCCTCCTCGCGGCCAAGGCGACCGCGTACGAGGCGCTGGAGGATCTGCCCTCGGCGCTGTACTACGCCGAGCAGGCGCGCACAGAAGCGCCCGAGACACCGGCGTATTATCACCTCGTGGCTCAACTGCACAAGCGCTCCGGTGACCTCGCCGCGGCGGCCTCGGCCTATGAGGCGCTCGTGGCCCGCTTCCCCGACGATACGGCAGCCCTCCAGCACCTGGCGCAGGTGTACGAGCTGCGGGGCCAGGACGCAGCAGCGCTCGCCACCTACGAGAAGCTGATCGCGCAGAGCCCCCAGGATGCCGGGCTGCGTCGGACGGTCCTGCCGCTGTATGAGCGCACGGGCGACCTCGACGGCGCCACCCAGACGGCCCGGATGCTGACGGAGCTGGAGCCCGCGGACGCCGACCTGTGGCACACCCTCGGGGACCTGTATGCCGAGCAGTCGCGGTTCGAGGCCGCTGCGAGGGCTTACGAACGGGCCCTCGCGCTGAGCGACGCCTCTCGCACGCGGGATACCCTCGCTGCCGTCTATCGCACGCTGGGTCGCCCGGCAGCCGCGGATAGCCTGGATGCGTCCGAGAAGGACCTCAAAGACACTGCCATAGCCGACCTGCTTGACCGCGCCCAGGGTCTTGTAGACGAGTCCAGCGATCCGGCGGAGGTATACGACGAGGCCGCTCCGCTACTCCGGGAGATCTTGTCCCGAGACCCCGACCATCCCGAGGCCACGGCCCTGCTGGGCGACCTGTCGTATGCCGTCGGCGCCTACGATGAGGCGGCGGAGTTACTGTCCCAGGCCCTCCAGGCGAACCCGCGGTCGCAGGAGCGCTGGCGGCGGGCCGCCGATGCCTACCTCCAGGCGGACGTGCCGGAGCGGGCTGTCGCCACTGCTGAAGAGGCCGTTCTCCTGTTCCCCGGTCAGCCTGCCTTGCTCGAACTGCTGGGCGATGCCCATGCACAGCAGGGTGACGTGACCACTGCCCGCGACTACTGGCAGCAGGCGCTGGACCGGGCCCCGAACCGCGACGCCCTGCGTGAAAAGCTCAATCATGTCCGCAACTGAGGGCCCTATGTCCGTCTTTCGCCCCGTGCTCGTTCCCATCGCTGTGCTCGCTCTGAGCCTGGTCGCCATGGGGTGTGCCGGTGCGCGCGGCGTGACGGAAGCACGCCCGGCACTCCCCGGCAGCTTCCCGAACCACACGCTGGCTCAGATCCAGGCGCAGCTGCGTCCGCCTTCTGCCGACACCCTCCGCAGCTTTCGCGCCAAGGCCAGCCTCGCCGTCCGTGCCCGGGGCCGCAGCGTTAACGCCTCGGCCGACCTCCGCCACGCCCGGGGCGACTCGCTCTACATGACCGTCAGTCCCGGCATGGGCATCGAAGCCGCTCGCGTGCTCGTCACGCCGGACAGCTTTTACGTCTACGACCGCATCAACCAGGAACTCACGTACGGATCGCTGGCCTACGCCACGCAGTTTCTGCCCGTCCCGCTGGCGCCGGAGGACGCGTTTCTCATCCTGCTCGGGCTAAACCCGCCGGATGCAACGACCGGCTGGACGCTGGAGGCCGACTCCAGTCACTACCTCCTTCGCAGCGTCGAGGGCGATCGCCTCGCCGTCGTCGATCCTTCGATCTGGCGCATCGTCCGTTACGAGCAGCGCACGCCCGAGGGCGACCTGATCGAGCAGCGGCAGTACTCGGCCTTCGCCGAGATGGACGGGCTGTTCCTGCCTAGACGCATCATCGTGCGACGGCCACAGGACGCAGCCAATGCCATCATCTACTACCGGGACTTCACGTTGAACCCGGAGCCGCTGTCCTTCCCCTTCCGGGTCAAGGACGGCGTGAAGCGTATCCTGGTCGACCGCGCGGAGCCCACCGGTGCGTCGGAGACCGGACAGGATTAACGTCCTGCGCTGCCGGTCGATACGTTGATCGTCAGGATGCCTCCCTGACCCCTTATCTCTGATCCCCCGGACCATTCGCTGCATACCGTGATCCGACGACTGCTACTTCTTGGATGCGTGCTGCTGCTGGGAGTCCTCCCCGCCTGGGCGCAGTCGAGCAGTGATCAGGCGACAACTGAGGAGCGGTTGCGCGCCCTGCGTGAACAGATCCAGCGCGATGAGGAGCGGCTCGCCGCCACCAGCGAGGCCGAGGAAGCCTCCATGCAAACGCTCCGCAACCTGGATCGCGAACTCGCCACACGACGGGAGCTCGTCACGACCTACCAGCGCCGCCTGCAGGAATTGAATCAGCAAAGTGACTCGTTGCGCGCCTCCCTCGCGACCATCGAGGCGGAGTTGGACGAGGTGCGAGGCGAGTATCAACGGCACGCCCGGCACGCGTACAAATACGGGCGCCTTCACGACCTGGCGCTGATTCTCTCGGCGGAGTCCATCAACCAGATGCTCGTCCGCATCCGCTACCTGAACCGCTTCGCCGACGAGCGGCGCGACAAGTACGAGAAGGTGCGTTCCGCCGCGGATACGCTGGAAGCGCGGCGCGACCAACTTCAGGAATCCCGCGAACAGACCGAGGCGCTGTTGGAGCAAGCGCAGCTGGAACGGCAGGAGCTGCGCCGATTGCAGCGGAGCCGGCAGCAGGTCGTCCGTCAGTTGCAGAACCAGCGCTCCTCCATCCAGGACGACCTGGAGACGAAGCGGCAGGCAGCCACCGAGTTCGAGTCTCGCCTGCGCGACCTCATCGACCGGGCGGATCGGTCCCCCACGGCGTCACGCACGCCGACCGAAACGCGCATCCTGTCCGGCAATTTCCGCAATAACCGAGGCCGCCTCCCGTGGCCCGCCGAGGGCGTCATCATCGAGCCGTTCGGCGAGATCGAGAACCCGGTCTACGGCACGCGCACGCCCAACCCCGGCGTCTTCATCGGCACCAACCCCCAGGCCGAAGTGAAGACAGTCTTCGACGGCACCGTACTCAGCGTCTCCGTCATCCCGGAGTTCGGGCGGTACGTCCTCATCGAGCACGGCGCGTACCAGACGGCCTACAGCAACTTCTCGCTCATCTACGTCTCCGAGGGCGAGACGGTGGAGGCCGGGCAGGTCATCGGGCGGGCCGGGACGGAGGACGAACCGAAAGGGGCGGGCGTCTTTTTCGCCGTCTTCGAGGGCGGTGAGGCGATGGACCCGTCCCGCTGGCTCGGAACGCGGTGAGGCGAGGGGCGATCGCTGCCAAACCTTTCCGTCGGTCGTCCGCTGCTTGCCGGACGCGTGTGAGGGTGGATGCCTGAATGGTTGGATGGTTGGACGTTTTTTCGCATCCTCACCTTCATGCCAAGTCCGGTTGAGAATACTGATTCAGAGTGTTGATGTCTGGATCCTGGTGTCGCACGTCGTGATGCGTGTTTCGTGGTCCGTGACAGGCACCGGCCATCCCGCCAGCATTGCATCCTTACACATCACGCAACAGTGTGAAATTATTTTCGCCGGCC
>JAAAOL010000024.1 GCA_009908885.1 Bacteroidota bacterium
GGTCAAGACGTTCGAGCTGTCGGCGGGCTTCACGTACGAGACGCTGCAGGAGCGCTACGATGACGAGGCGATTCCGCTCTTTCTGAGGCGAGGCGACGAGTTGATCGTGTTCTCCGAGCGGGGCGCCATCACGCCGGGGCCGGGCGACACGCTCGTCGCCTTCGTGCCCTCGCTGGACGAGCCGGAGGAGACGCAGGGCGCAGCGCCCTTCGAGCAGCTCGTCGCCCGCGCCTTCGTGGTCGACCTGGAGGAGGAGGCCACCTACGAGGAGGTGGTGCGTCAGGCCTCGGCCCTGCTCGCCCAGCGCGTGCCGCGCTCCATGGACGAACTGGCCGACGAGTTTCTGCAAAAGGTGCAGTCGGACATTCTGCCGATCCGCCATGGGGTCGCGCTTCCCCACTGCCGCCTGCCCTACATCGAGGAGCCCGAGCTCGTCCTCGTGCGCTGCAGCTCGGGCCTCTGCATCGAACTGGAAAACAACGGGGCCATCGCCACGTCCGAGCCGATCTACGCGTTCCTGATGCTGGTCAGCCCGGAGCAGAACCCGAAGCAGCACCTGCAGGTGCTCGCCAACATCGCCAGCCGCATCGACGATGCGGAGCAATTCCTGGAGGAGTGGCGCGGCGCCGGGAACGAACAACAGCTCAAGGAGACGCTGCTCCACCACGACCGTTTCCTCTCGCTGGACCTCAACACGAGCGAGGCGACGTCCCAGCTCATCGGCCAGCGCGTCGGCGAGTTGGACCTGCCGGAGGGCAACGTGGTGACGCTCCTGCACCGCGGCGGCGACATCCGGGTGCCCGGCAGCGACACTGTGCTGCGGGAGGGCGACCGCATCACCATCACCGGCGACTCGTCCGGCATCCACCGGCTGTATCAGCAATTCCGGTCGAGCATGCCGCCGCAGCGCGAACCCGAGCCGGAGCCGGAGGACGTCTCGTCGGCAGATCCTGCGTCCTGATCGGCGCTCGCGCTTCCTGCGTCCGGCGGCCGGGTGCTGCCCGTCCTTTGCGGTCGTCTCGTTGCTCGGCGGTCCTGTGCTCTGCGGAAGCGGATCGGTGCCGTCCGGACCCTGACTCCGCGCGCCGCGCCACGCATTTCTCCGACAGGGTGTCGGGACGCGCCACGCATCACGCGCCACGTTCTTAGCGATACAGACACGTCAAGCGAAACCGGTATTTATGCCTGCTGCTCCTTCGTCCGGTCTCAAGAAGAACCTCACCCTGTTCGACGTCTACGCGATCTGTACGGGGGCGATGTTCAGTTCGGGCTTCTTCCTACTTCCGGGCCTGGCCACTGCGAAGGCTGGTCCGGCGACGGTGCTCGCCTATCTGCTGGCGGGCATCATGATTCTCCCGGCCATGTTCAGCATGGCCGAGCTGTCTACGGCGATGCCCAAGGCGGGGGGCGCGTACTACTTTCTAGACCGCAGCCTGGGGCCGCTGGCCGGCACCGTCGGCGGGCTGGGCACGTGGCTGGCGCTCATCTTCAAGAGCGCTTTCGCCCTGATCGGCATGGGCGCCTACCTGGTCCTCTTCGTGGACCTGCCCATCAAGCCGGTCGCCGTCGCGTTGACGGTGGCCTTCACCACGCTCAACATCATCGGGGCGAAGGAGACGAGTGGCCTGCAACGTATACTCGTGACGACGCTGGTGGGCGTGCTGGCCTACTTCCTGGTAGAAGGGCTGGTAGAGGTGATCGGGCGCGGCGTGGAGACCGTCGCCCGGGACCAGTTCACGCCCTTCGCCCCGTTCGGCATCGACGGTATCGTCGCGACGATCGGGCTCGTCTTCGTGTCGTACGCCGGGCTGACCAAGGTAGCCAGCGTGGCCGAGGAGGTGCAGAACCCGGACCGCAACGTGCCGCTCGGCATGATGCTGTCGCTGGCGACGGCCACGTTCATCTACGTCGTCGGCGTCTACATCATGATCGCCGTCCTCGACGCGGAGACGCTGCGCTCCGACCTGACGCCGGTGGCCACGGCGGGCGAGGCCTTCTTCGACTGGTTGCCAGAGCCGTTCGGGGTGGCGCTCATCGTGATCGCGGCCATCGCCGCCTTCGCGTCCACGGCGAACGCGGGCATCCTCTCCGGCTCGCGCTACCCGCTGGCCATGGCCCGCGACGGGCTCTTGAGCCGGAAATTCGCCACCATCGGGCGCTTCAACACGCCTACCACCGCAGTGCTTACGACCGGGGGGATCGTCATCTTTTTCATCCTCGTGCTCGACCCGGAAGGCGTCGCCAAGCTGGCCAGTGCCTTCCAGCTCCTCATCTTCACACTGGTCAACCTCGCCGTCATCGTGATGCGCGAGAGCAAGGTGCCCTCGTACCTGCCGGGGTACCGTTCGCCGTGGTATCCGTGGATGCAGATCGCCGGCATCGTCGTGGCGATGATTCTGATCGCCGAGATGGGCGCCCTATCCATCGCCTTCACGGTTGGCATCGTGGTGGTGGGCGTCGCGTGGTATGCCTATTACGTAGGCCCGAACCCGCAGGTAGAACGCGAGGGGGCCATCTATCACCTCTTCGCGCGGCTGGGGACGTACCGCTACGAAGGGCTCGACAGCGAACTACGCACGATCCTGAAGGAGCGCGGCGTGGGGAACGAGGTGGCCTTCGAGCGGCTCGTCGCCCGGGCGTCCGTGGTGGACCTGGAGCACACGATGGACTACGAGGACGTGGTGGCCCGCGCCTCGGCCCAGCTCGCCATGCAGCTCCCCATCACGGCCCAGCAGCTCGAACGGGGCTTCCTGGAGGGCTCTCGCTACGGCGCGACGCCGGTAGCGCAGGGAGCGGCACTGCCCCATCAGCAACTGCCCGGGCTGCGCGAGGCGGCCCTCGTGCTGGTGCGCTGCCGCGACGGCCTCTGCATCCGGTTCGACGGGCCGGACGAGGCGCCCAGCGATCCGGTCTACGCCTTCTTCTTTCTGATCAGCCCCGAAGATCATCCCGGCGACCACCTGCGCACGCTCGCCAGCATCGCCAGCCGCCTCGACGAGGAGTCGTTCATGGACGAGTGGAAGGCGGCAGAGACCGAGCAGCAACTCAAAGAGACGCTCCTGCACCACGACCGCTACCTCTCGCTCTACCTCCGGCCCGACGAGGCTACGGCTGACTTCATCGGCCGGCCGCTGCGTGAGCTGGACCTGCCCGCCAACACGCTCGTCGCCCTCGTGCACCGGGGCGGCACGGTCACCATCCCGCGCGGCAGCACCGTCCTGCGGGAGGGCGACCGGATCACCGTCATCGGGGAGACCACGGGCATCCGCCAGCTCTACGACACGTACCGGGGCGAAAACGCCGAGGCGTGAGGGGGCTCTGCTTCCAGCGAGAACCGCTCTCATCTGCTCCGTTCATCACTCATCCGTCGCCAGCCGCTCCAACGCGTCGCCGGTGAGGCGGTAGACGGTCCATTCGTCCATCGGCGTCGCGCCCAGCTCCTCGTAGAAGCGGATGGCCGGCTCGTTCCAGTCCAGCACGGCCCATTCCAGCCGCCCGCAGCCGCGCTCGACGGCCAGCGTGGCGAGGGTGCGCAGCAGCAGGCGGCCGAGGCCCTGCCGGCGGTGCGGAGGGCGAACGAACAGGTCCTCCAGGTACAGGCCGGGTTGTCCCAGGAACGTGGAGAACGTGTGGAAGAAGAGCGCGAACCCAGCGGGCGTCTCGTCCCGGAAGGCGAGGATGACCTCGGCGTACGGCCGCGTGCCGAACAGCGCCAGGCGCAGCCGCTCCTCCGTCGCCACGACCTCGTCCCGCAGCTTCTCGTAGGCCGCCAGCTCCTCGATGAAGGTCAGGATGAGCGGGAGGTCGTCCTCGGTGCCGAAGCGCAGCGTGAAGGGCGAGTCGGGCGGGGTGGGCAGCATGGGAACGGTCGGGTTGAGAAGTTCGAAGTTGATGAGTTCGAAGTTGAGAAGTTCGAAGTTGGTAGGTTTCAGGTTGGCAGGTCGGCGGCTCAGGAGGCTGGGGCTTTTCAACCCACAACCCGAAACCCGAAACCCGCAACCCGAAACCCAAAACCCGAAACCCAAAACCCGCA
>JAAAOL010000278.1 GCA_009908885.1 Bacteroidota bacterium
CTTCAACGGAACCAGCACCACCACGTACTACCTCGTTCCCGAGGCGGGTACCGAATTCGGAGCTGTCGACATCACAGTCGAGTGGGACGAAAGCGTACTCACGTTCGACGGTGTGGATGAAACCGGCGGATTGTACGACACGGGCACGTCGACCTTCTTCACGTCGCAGCCTGCCAGCAACCAGTTGCGCATCAACGCGAGCCGACTGGATAACCAGAACATCACGTCGAGTGCGGGCGACTACATCGCGACGCTGTCCTTTTCACAGGCAGCCAGTGGCGTGTCGGATGTCGAGGTGTTGCCTGCGGAGTTGAGCTTCCGGCGCTACGACGGAGTCGGCGGTCAGGAAGGCGTGCTGGTCTTCCCGGACACGAACACCCCGTCCGTCCTGGCGCTGCTGGGTGACGTAGCCAGTGCCAGTCCGTTCTCAGAGGCGACAGGGGATGGCCTCGTCGAGTTCGAGGATCTCGTACTGTTCTCTCAGGCCTACAATGCTACCGCCAATACGTCGCCGACGGATTACAAAGAGAAGCTCGACATCGGTCCGACGGCCGACGGCTCAGTGTTCACGCTGCCGCAGCTGGACGGCATCGTCGAGTTCGAGGATCTCGTCATCTTCTCGATCAGCTACGGTCTCTCAGCGGCTGGTGATTACACCAACAAGAAGGACGCAGCCCCTGTGCCGGACCAGCCTGTCGTCGTGGAGATGCGAGAGCCACAGCAAGGCGCTGGCGCAGAAGTCCGGATCCCCGTTTCGGTCAAAGACGCCATCGACCTGCGGGCGTTCAGCATGCAGTTCGACTATGATCCGGAGGCGGTTGCACTCGTCGGAGTCGAAGAGACGGCTCTGACGACCTCCACCGAGCAACGCCCGGTCTTCCTGGAGGCGTTCACGAAGGACGGCCAGCTGTGGGTCGACGGGGCGATCCTCGGCGCGGATGTCGAGGCGATTCACGGAGCGGGTCCACTCTTTACGCTGGTCGTCCGGCAGCGCGGTTCTGGACCACTCCCGACGTTGGTCAACGTCCGAGCGCGGTCGAGCGCGAACCAGGAATTGGCCGCGAAGTGGGAGGAAGGCGAAGGGATGGCCCTCGATACGGAAACGCCTACGGAGTATGCCCTGGGCGCGAACTACCCCAATCCCTTCAACCCGGCCACGACGATCTCCTTCGACCTTCCGGAGTCGGGCGCTGTGACCCTGCAGGTGTTCGACGTGATGGGGCGACGGGTGGCTACGCTCGTAGACGAACGTCGTCCGGCAGGTCAGCACACGGTGCGATGGGATGCGCGCCAGCTGTCGAGCGGCATCTACTTCTACACCTTGCGTGCGGGTGACTTCGTCGCCACGCGCCGCATGGTTCTCATGAAGTAGTCCCTCTTAAGATTATGCGACAGGGCTCCGTCGACCCCGGTGTGCACGTGGTCGGCGGAGCTTTGGTCGCATCTTAGTTCTCCTCACACGCGCAAGCCTTGGTCTCGATATGCACGCAGTGACGATGCTTTCCCGGTTGTTTTTATCGCGGGCGCTCGGTCTGATTGTCGGTCTTGCCCTCGCCCTCGGCGCGGCCTGGTCAGCACAGGCACAGACGACCTCGCTCGTGGTGGACCCAGCCACCCAGCAGGTAGGCTCGGTCGGGCAGACCTTTACCGTCGACTGGCGCTTTCAGGATTATCAAGACCTCGGAAGTTTCTCCCTGGTGCTCTACTACAACCCGTCCGTGATCCAGCATACCAGCTTTTCCAATCTGGGAGCCCTGTTTGGATCCGACAACGACTTCTTTTGTCGTCTGAGCACGGAGAGCACGACAGAGGGCGAGATTGCACTCGATTGTCCGTGTAGTGATGGCACGTCCTCCTGTTCGGTAACGGGCACGGACGGGCTCGCAGTCACGCTCACCTTCGAGAGCGTTGGCAGTGGTACGTCGGACTTGCTATACGATGATACAGGCTTTGAGATATTCCGTCCGCCTGTGGATCCGACGACCGGTCAGGGGCGCTTCTTGCGCGTGCGCGACTCGAACAATCAGGACATTCCCGTGAACCTAGTCCCGGGAAGTGTCACAGTGACGAGCCCGCTGCCGGTGGCTACCCGGACCAAAGACTACGACGAGGGCGACGACGAGTCGGCGTTCCCATCGCCCGATGCGACCAAGGCCCGCTCTCGCGCTAGGGTCGTGCCAAACATTCCTGGCGAAGGCGGGTCAGGCGAGCCCAACGAGGGCTACAAGACGACGATGGCGCTGTATGAGGAGGAGCCCCCGGGAGGTGATCTCGTGCCATTCGATGATCCCGACGGTCAGGTCGCGGTCTTCAACGTGCTCGACCGCTACTGGGAATTTGCCACGTCCTTCAGCGGCATTTATCAGATCGACCTTGCGTTCAGCTATTCGGGTTTGGACCTGAATGAGAATGTCTCAGGCATTCCGGTTCCCTCGGAACTGCGGGCCTGCCAGCGAACGATCGGGGAGGATGGAAGCGGGGAATGGCAGCTCATCCCCGTGGCGCAGACCTCGGTAGACGAAACGAATGAAGAAGTCATCATTACCGCAGCAGGGAGCGGCGAGTTTGGGACGGGGCAGTACGCGCTATGCGGAGATACAGGCAATCTACTTCCGGTCGAGTTGGTCACCTTCGATGCTCTGCTGGACGGCGACGAGGTCGTGCTCCGCTGGAAAACTGCGAGTGAGACGAACAATGCTGGCTTCGAGGTGCAGCAGCGGTCTCCGGCTGAGGTGACGGAGGGCGAACCTGAGTGGCGCTCCGCCGGATTCGTGGAGGGCATGGGTACGACAGCCACGCCCCAGCGCTATCGCCATCGCGTTGATGAACTGGCGCCGGGCCGCCACGTGTTTCGCCTGAAGCAGGTGGACTTCGACGGTACCTTCGAATACAGCCCTGAACTCGAAGTGGTCGTCGCTACGTCCGACGACTATCACCTCTCGCCGCCGTATCCGAACCCGCTGAGAGGTCCTGGGCAGCGCGCGCACTTTTCGCTGTCGGTAGCCCAGGATCAACACGTCGTCGTGGACGTGGTCGACCTGCTCGGCCGCCGCGTCGCTCGCCTTTTCGAGGGAACGATGACCGCAAACCGCTCGAAGAGCTTTACCTTCGACGCCGACCAACTCCCTACCGGGATGTACCAGATCCGGAGTCGCGGAGCGTATTTCTCGGCGTCGACTTCACTGGTCGTAGTGCGTTAATGAAAGGGCGCTAGTGAAGATGAACACGACCCTCTCTTGTAGACCTCAGTAGTCCTGTCCGCCGTCTCGGATGATGTTACGTACGCTGCTTTTTCTGTCCGTCCTGCTGGGCCTGACACTATCGGCCCAGGCGCAGTCTACCACGCTCCGCGTCCAGCCCACCGAAACCACCATCGCCGACACGGGCCAGTCTTTTACCGTGTCTGTCCTCATCGAGGAGTTTGCGGAGTTGCATGCGTACAGTATCGAACTGACGTACGACCCGGATGTCCTGACGCATACAGCCATCACCAAGGGCGATGTGTTCCAGGAGTACGGCGACCTCTTTCTGACGAGCGGTAGCGACGCCAGTGCGGGGAAGGTGCTGGCCGACCACGCCATTCTGGGAACGGAGAGCGTGAGCGGCGAGGAGAGCGTTGCCTTCCGGGTCACCTTCGAGACGGTGGCCGAGGGCACGTCCGCGCTGGCTTTTGGCACGACGCGGCTGCGGGACGGTGCCAACGACTCCATTGCGCATGGGGGCGAGGATGGCACCGTGGAGGTCGGCGGTGACGCCGAGGCCCTGGCCGACTTATCGCTCACACTGTCCGTGGACGATCCTGCACCGGACGTAGGGGCGGAGGTAACCTTCACGCTGGACCTCACGAACGCAGGTCCAGATGCAGCCACGGGCGTCGTCGTGAATCAGTCGCTGCCCGATGCGTTCACGCTGATCGATGCGAGCCCGGAAGTTGGGGCGTTTGATGCAGATACCGGAGCGTGGACCGTAGGGACGATTCTGGCAGACGAGACGGTACGCCTGGAACTACGGGCCCGCGGGGACGAGACGG
>JAAAOL010000434.1 GCA_009908885.1 Bacteroidota bacterium
AGGGCGAGCCCCAGGAGCAGTAGGTACGGAGAGCGATTGAGATATAGCATGGTCGTGTCTGTCGTTACGTGGTACATGAGTGAAAACGGGCCTGAAGTGGGCCTCACCTAGTAACGCAGCGTTTCGCACCGAAACCGATCACGCCCGCCGCGATGATGCAAACGACCGTGGCCACGGGGCGCCAGGAATGTCGCATCCACGCTCCGGATGAGCAGCGTCAGCTTCGCGCGGGGACTGCGAATTGCGTTTCACGGTCGACATGCTATATTGGATCCCGCGACCGATGCGACCCGCGCACGGGCGAGCCGACTCGCGTCCTGAACCTCCTGACGGGGACGGCGCTTGCTCATGAACGTCTGCTTCCGCCTCCCGTCCGAGGACCTCGGGCGTGGTTCCTCGCGGAGGCGGTTGAGCAAGGCCTCGTGGCGCTCAAAGGGCACCGCTCTTCGGCGGCATCCGCGCCCCCATCTACAACGCCGTCGTGGAGGCGTCGGTGGACGCGCTGGTGAGCTTCATGAAGGACATCGAGAAGGCCAACGGGTACGCCCGCGCTACCGGGTACGCCCGCGCTACTGGCGCCGGAGCGACACTGTGCCCTCGATGCCGCGTGCGCTCTCCCACGTCCCGGAGAGGGCGTCGCCGCTACCATCGACCGTGTGGAAATAGGTCCCCCGGCTGCCGAAGTCGAGCGTGTAGGCAACGAGGCCTTCGTCCGGCGCACCTCCAGAGAGACTGCCGCTGAGCCTTTCGCCGGGGTAAACCCACGTCGCGCTCCCGCTCAGCGTGTTGCCGGTCTGAGTGATCTGGAGGGTCAGCGTCCCACTGAAGTCGGGGTTGGGGTGCGTGATGGGGCCTTCCCAGACGCCGGACAGGACGCGGGGACCGTCGTCGGTATCGGCGGTGTCGCAGCCGGATCCGATGGCGAGGGCGAGGGTCGCGAGGGCAAGCGTAACGAGGACGAGCAGGGACTTCGGAGACAGCGAGGTCATGGTCGGGTAGGGATAGAAAGGTAGAGGGTATGCGTGAAGGGAACCGCGGGCTGGCGTGAAGGGGTCCGCGGGGCGGCGCTAGTAAACCCAGTTGCCGTGGAGGACAGCGGTGAAGCCGCGCTGGCCGCGGACGGTGAGGGCGTCGCGCGTGGCGTTGTCGCGGCGGTAGAGGCTCGGGAGCTGGACGCGGGCCTGCACCATCGTCGTGTTGCTGCCGGTGTCGTCGTCGACGAGGCTGAGGAGGTACGTCGTGCCATAGTCGGCGGTGAAGGGCACGTCGGGGTCGGCCGCCGACGCGGCAGCGTTGAAGATGTAGCGCGGGCCGGGGCTCGCGTCACCGTGTATCTCCGAGACGAAGAGGACGCCCGGGTAGCCCCGCGAGGCCGGATTGGGGGTTGGACGTGTGTCGGCGTGGACGTATGGACGTGACGCTCCTCCACCCCTTCTACCGTTCAACCCTCCATACACCAACTCATTACCCGGAGTTGGTATAATAGCCGCCCTTCGCTCAGTCCAGGATGCCTCTGTAATCGAGGGGCCCCTCTCCCGGCTTCCGGATGAACCCGGTGAAGCTCTGGCCGACGGTTCCGGTGCCGATGTCTGCGAAGTCGGGATGCGAGCTCGTCTCCGAGAACGTAACCCCGCCGCTCGTCGCGTTGTCGTCCGCCATATCCCACGCGAACCTGTTCGTTTCAGGGTCATAGGCGGGGTTCTGAATCAGGCTGCCGTTGATGGTGACCTGCCCGTTGGCGGAGACGATGAGCCGGTACGTTCCCCCGTTGCCCCACCTCCCGTTCGATCCGCCGAAGCGCGCCTGGCCGGTGTAGGCTCCTTCCCACTGCGCCACGCCCTGGGGCTGCGGGTCGTCTGATTCTACGCTGTCGCAGGCGGTGAGCGATACGAGGAGGGCGAGCCCCAGGAGCAATAGGTACGGAGAGCGATTGAGATATAGCATGGTCGTGTCTGTCGTTACGTGGTACATGAGTGAAAACGGGCCTGAAGTGGGCCTCACCTAGTAACGCAGCGTTTCGCACCGAAACCGATCACGCCCGCCGCGATGTCGCAAATGAACGTCGGCATGCGGGGGCCTGCGGGTTGCGTTTCACGGTCGACATGCTATATTTGCATCCCGCGACCGGGCTCGCCCCCACCGAGGTCGCCCGGTGATCGTACGTGATTTCCGGCTTACGTCAACGCCCTCGCCCCACCCCGGAGAACCCATGAAACCGCCCAGCGTCGACGCACCCTCGTCCCAGCCCGGTCTCGTCAACCGCCTCCTCGGCGGGGTCGAGACCTTGGGGAACAAGCTGCCGGACCCGGCCATGCTGTTCCTGTTCTCGCTCTTCATCGTCTGGGGCCTCTCGGCGCTCCTCGCCCCCGTCGAGTTTGCCGAGCTCGACCCGCGCACGGGCGAGCCGATTCGCGTCCTGAACCTCCTGACGGGGACGGCGCTCGCGTCCTTCCTCTCGGACATGGTGACCATCTTCACGAGCTTCGCGCCGCTCGGCGTGGTGCTCGTGGCGATGCTCGGCGTCGGCGTGGCCGACGAGGCGGGCTACTTCAACACGAGCATCAAGCTGCTCCTCGGCAAGACCTCGACGAAGCTCCTCACCCCCGTCGTCATCCTGGTCGGGCTGATCAGTCACAGCGCGGTCGATGCGGGCTACGTGCTCGTGATCCCGCTCGGGGGCATCATCTTCTACGCCGCCGGCCGGCACCCGCTCGCAGGGATCGCGGCGGCGTTCGCCGGCGTCTCGGGGGGATTCAGCGCGAACCCCGTCCCGTCGGCGCTCGACCCGCTGCTCCAGGGGTTCACGCAGCCTGCGGCGCAGCTCGTCGCTCCCGAGATCCTGGTCAATCCGCTCAACAACTACTTCTTCACGGCGATCTCCAGCCTGCTCATCATCGCGCTCGGCTGGTTCGTCACCGACCGGATCATCGAGCCGCGCCTGAACGCCACGACGCCCGTCGACGACGATGCGGAAGAGGCTCCGGAGATGGACCAGATGGACCCGCGCGAGAAGAAGGCGTTCTGGTGGGCGTCGGCGGTCCTCGTGCTCGGCCTCGTCGTCCTCACGCTGACGCTGCTTCCGGCTGACTCGCCGTGGCGCGACGCGACGGGCTCGCTCAACTCGTTTTCCGCCCCGATCATGCAGTCGATCGTGCCGCTGATCTTCCTGCTCTTTCTGATTCCCGGCGTGGTCTACGGCTACGTCGCGGGCGTCTTCGAGACGTCGAAGGACATGGTCGACGCGATGACGATGGCGATGAAGGGGATGGCCTATTACATCGTGATGGCGTTCTTCTGCGCGCTCTTCGTCCACGCCTTCGGCGCGTCGAACATCGGGGCGCTGCTGGCGGTGAAGGGCGCGGCGGCGCTGAAGGCCCTGGCGCTGCCGGGCGGCGTGACGGTCGTCGGCATCATCTTCCTGACGGCGTTCGTGAACCTCTTCGTGGGCTCGGCGAGCGCGAAGTGGGCGCTCCTCGCGCCGATCTTCGTGCCCGTGCTGATGCAGGTCGGCATCTCGCCGGACCTCACGCAGGCCGCCTACCGCGTCGGCGACTCGTCGTCGAACATCATCACGCCGCTGATGCCGTACTTCCCGCTGGTGGTGGTCTACTGCCAGCGCTACGTGAAGGGGACCGGCATCGGCACGCTGACGTCGCTGATGCTCCCGTACTCGATCGTCTTCCTCGTGGCGTGGTCGGCGTTCCTGCTGCTCTACTGGGCGCTCGGGATCCCGCTCGGCCTGGGCGCCTCGTACGCCTTCCCCCGGCCCTGATTGTCCCTGCTCAATGGCGTCGAGATCGAGGCGGAGGCGGCTCCACGGGACGGAGCGCGTCCGTCGCATCATCGACCACTGCGCGCATCCCACGTGCCGGGACTACCTGCACCGCTACGTGGAGGCCGCCCCGCTGAGATGATTTTGGCCTAACGGGTTAGGTATACTGTAGAGGTGCGGGGGTGGTATTGACACCCCACGCCGTGAATCATCACGTTTTATGTCAACCGAGTTGACCTATCACGCGTCC
>JAAAOL010000031.1 GCA_009908885.1 Bacteroidota bacterium
AATATCGTTGAGGTTGGATATAGCATGGGAGTGCCTGTTGACAGAGCATACCATCCCGGTGGGCGACTACACGGTTCATGTAGCGCGCACAGGTCGGACGGACTACACCATCCGTTGCGGGATACGACATCGAGGAAAATGCTGCCGAGGAGAAGTGCACACGTCGGCAGGAGGGACGCTCAGACGGAGCGGGGAGGAGGGTCGATGTCGCGGGGATGCCCGTCGTAGTCACTCCGTTCGTCACGGATCGGGTAGGCCTGCGTCCACTCGGGGCCGCGCAGTAACGTGGCTGTCGTTTCAGCAGGCAGGAAGAACAGGATGGGCGAGGCCACCGGCGTCGGTGCGGTGTGCTCGTGCGAGTGGTCCTCCGACTGCGCGAGGCGCTTTTTCAAGAAGCACTGGCCGTCGCAGTCCGACGTCGGATCGTGCCGGTTCTCGCAGAGGTGCGCGGCGATGTACTCGTGGCGTAGCTGGAACAGCCCATGCACCAACAGACCGCCCTGCGCGCTGAGCAGGATGCCCAGTAGCGACGCGAGGACGATGAGATGGTGAAGGGAGTGTCGCATGTGAAGACGTCAGTGGATCCCTACTATTAAAGATAAAAGACTACGATATATATTGCAGTGCTCAGAAATCCAACTTGGCATGAAGAAGGCATCAATCAGTGCGGGTCATCACGAAGGGAGCAGGCATCAAGTCATATCGATTTCGTTTCGTGATGTCGGGATCCGCCAGGAGGATTCCTGTCGTGGATTAGCGTAGAGACGCCTCGGCGAGGCGTCCCTACAACCGTCTTGATCGACGGTCCGGACATTCCCAATCTGAATCGGTATCAGTAGTTCACGAAGGGAGCAGGCATCAAGTCAGTAGTTCTGTTCGGCACATTGTGAGCACTCCAGCCATACTTCCGACGGCAGGTGGGAGAGAGCGTTGGGGCCCTGGCCACGCTCGAAGACGGGACGCAGAAGTACATTACCCTCCTCGTAGTGCGTGTGGCAAGTGTGGCAATACGCCTCGTCATCGATGACGACGGGCGTGAAGCCCGTGATGATCCAGCCATCGTGCCTGACGTGGGTCGCCAGGCTCTCCAGGGCAGCCCGCACCGTCTGCGACTTGTTGCCGTTGTAGTACGTGGCCGCCAACTCGTTCAGCAGTTGGATGGTGTCGGCGTCGAGGGTGAAGTTCAGTCGCTTCATGAGGGTTTACCGAGGTGAAACGAGTTTGGATACCTTTATGCTTGAATGTGTATACAGTGTGTATTATATACACATGGGCGACGAAGCGCAACGCGTCTGGCAGATATCGCGGAGTCGACCCGGAGCTTGAAGGAACGAAGCAAGTACGCTGGCATGATCGACGAGACGGCGGGACGGATGGGAAACACTATGTGGGACGGGGCCGGGGTCGTGCTCTCCGGGCTGTGCCTCGTGCACTGTATTGCTGTGCCGTTGGCGCTGTCCGGGCTTTCGCTCTGGGGGGTGTCCCACCTCATCCACTGGGGGCTGGCGTGGATGCTCGTGCCGGTAGCGGTTCTGGCGGCCGTGCCGGGCTACCGGGCCCACCGCCGCCCCTCGGTGCTCGTGCTCTTCGGGTTGGGACTGATCGCCATCCTGGGAGCGCTGTTCTGGGAACCCCTCCTTGGACCATCGAGGCACATGACCATGACGATGGGGGGCGGCGTTCTTCTCATCGGGGCCCACGCCTTGAACTGGCATTCCCGCCGCTGTACGCATCGTGAGGCGGGGACAGCCACGGAACGATCCCCATAACCGCCTCGTTGTGAGGCTACAGGCATAAAGCGCTCCCGGTTCACGCATCAGCGTTTCTTTTTCAGTGCGGACCTTTCGGCATCCATCTGTTGCACTTCTGCTCAGTCTGTTACTCGGACTGGGGTGGCTGGCACCGGTGGTCCATCAGGCGGTGCACAGCGACACGGCGTCTACGTCCGTCGAGGGGCACCACGGTGCGGCGGCGATGTCGTATAGCGCGTATAGCGCGGATTGCGAACTGTGCGACGTGACCGGCACGCTCAGTGCCGTCATCACGGACGTGGCTCTCTCGGCCGTAGTCACACACGCTCTTCTCCTCAGGGAGGCCGCCGTTTCTCAATTCGAGGCGCCTTCCATCTCTCGGTTCTCCGCACGCGCTCCGCCCACGATGCACAGGTAGCGTTGCAGGACGGTGTCTCGTCCTGTGACGGCTCGTTGTCTATCGAGCATCACCTGTCTGTGGAGGAACGCGCTGACGGTTTCGACGCGTGCATCGGCAACAGATGCACGTAAGAGGTTGCTCGCGCACGCTGCTCCACGGGCGACGGCGGTTCAGGCGGTACTCATCGCGGGACTGCCGTGCACCGGACGCTTCTCGCTTCAGCGCGGTCATGTTTTCACTCTCGCAGGTGCGCCACCGCTACGGTCGCACCATCGCTCTTGAGCTTCCCCACTTCGAAGGAGCCCAGGGCGAGCAGTATCTCGTCCTGGGTCCCTCCGGCAGCGGCAAGACGACGCTCCTCCACGTGATGGCTGGGCTCGTGCGGCCCACCGAGGGCACCGTCGTAATCGCCGGGCAGGATCTGGCGGACCTTCGTGACGCGGCCCTCGACCGATTTCGGGGGCGGCATATCGGCATCGTCTTCCAGCGGAGTCACCTCCTGCCCACGCTCACTGTGGAGGAGAATCTGCTGATGGCGCAATACCTGGCCGGTCTGGACCAGGTCCCTGCCCGGGCTCAGGAGGTACTTCGACGATTGGACGTGGCCGATACGGCGAGCGCCTATCCCAGCGAACTCAGCACGGGGGAGCAGCAGCGGGTCGGCATCGCCCGCGCTGTGATGAACCGCCCCCGCGTGCTGCTGGCCGATGAGCCGACGTCCAGCCTGGATGACGAGCGGGCCGAGCAGGTCATCGATCTACTCACCACCCAGGCCCGGGACGACGGCGCGACGCTCGTCATCACCACCCACGACAAACGTGTGCAGTCGCACATGCCCCACCAGCGAACGTTGACGTTGGAGGACGCCTAATGCCACGCTGCGGGCGGCCTCTCCCGCATTTTCACGACCTCGATATCCCACAGCACTTGCCTCGACCCACCATGCGAATCCTTCCAACCCTTCTTACTTCACTCGTACTGTTCGCCTTCGTGCTGGCCGCGGCGCCCGAGGCAGACGGCCAGGCCCGAGCGCCCCGCGGCATGCTCGAAGGCACGGTGACCGAAATGGACGGGACGCCGCTGGCTGGGGCGAACGTGTTTATCCCGGAACTGGAGCGTGGCACCACGACCGGCCCCGAGGGGCGGTATGTGCTGCGCGCGCTCCCGACGCGGACGCTCTCGGTGCGGGTCAGCTTTCTGGGCTACGAAACCGTCGTCCGCCGCGTCACGCTGCAGCCCGGCCAGACGCAGCAGCTCGACGTGCAGCTCACGCCGGGCACGGTGGAGGCGGGCGCCATCGTCGTGACCGGCACGCCGGTGGCGCAGAACACCCTGCGGTCCACGCAGCAGGTGAGTGCGATCCCGCCAGAGGAGTTGACGGTGCGCCGCACGGCTGCCCTGGGGAATCTCGTGGCTGAGAGTGTCCCGGGCGCCGCCTCCGTCCAGACGGGGTCGCAGGCGGGCAAGCCGGTGCTGCGTGGCCTCTCGGGCAATCGGATCCGCGTGCTGATGGATGGGGTGGCGCAGGAATACTACCAGTTCGGCGTCCGCCACTTTCCGAACACCTCGCTGCTAGAGGCTGAGCGCGTAGAGGTCGTGCGGGGCCCGTCGTCCATCCTCTACGGCTCCGACGCGCTGGGCGGGGCCGTCAACGTCATTCCCCAGCCGTTGCCCACCAATAGCCTGGGCGGGCGCGTCACCGGACAGTACTTTACCAACAACCAGGAGCGCGCCATCGGCGGCAGCGTGCACGGCGGCAACGATACGTTCGCCGCACGCGCCGGCCTCGAACGCCGCATCGCCGATAATTTCTCGACGCCGGATGCGCCGACGTTCTTCGAGACGGGCGAGGGGGGCACCTTCGGCGATCCCAAGTACACGGGCGAGATTCCGTTTACCAACTTCGAGCAGTGGTCGGCCTTCGGACAGGTCGGCGCCGCAGGCGAGTTCGGCAGCGTGCAACTGCTGGGCGACTACTGGCAGAACCGCCACAACTTCATCCTGCCCACAGGCGGCCCGGACGGCAACGCGAGCAACCCGCCGGTCGGGCTGGGGCAGAACCTGGAGCACCTCAACCTGATCGCCAAGGGCACGTTTCCGCTGCGCGACGCCGTCCTCAAGCCGCGCCTGAGCGTGCAGCGCGCCATCCGGCAGTCGGCAGGAGCGGGCAATTCCCTGGAGGTGGTGGATGAGGCCGGTGACGACTTCGACTGGCCGCTCGACTTGAGGAAGGACATCTATACGGGTCGCCTGGAGTTGCTGCACCCCACCGTCGCCGGGCTCAACGGGACCATCGGCCTCGAAGCGACCTACGAGGACGGGTCTACGGAGGGACGCGTACCGCTGGAGCCGGACGCGACGGTATTCAACGTCGGCGCCTTCATCTTCGAGGAGGCGACGCTGGACGCGGTCCCCGTGACGCTCTCCGTCGGCGCGCGCCTGGACTACCGCACGCAGGAAGCCGACCCACCCGCTGAGACGATCCAGGCGCTGCAGATCTCCGACGAGGAACGGGACAACAGCTACACGACCCTCTCGGGCTCCGTCGGAGCCAACTATCTGGTGGCCGACGGCGTGGCGCTGGTGGCCAACCTGGGCTCGGGCTTCCGCGCGCCCAGCATCTTCGAGTTGTACGCCAACGGCGTCCACGGGGGCGTCGCCGCCCTCCAGCGCGGCGACCCGAGCCTCGATCCGGAGCGCTCCTACAGCGCGGACCTCGGCGTGCGCATCGACACTGACCGCCTGCACGGCGAGGTGACCGGCTACTACAACGCCATCCAGAACTACATCTACCTGCGCAACACGGGGGAGAACGCGGGCGCCGACGGGAGCGGCCCGCCCATCTACGTCTCCGAACAGACCGATGCCTGGATCGCGGGCCTCGAAGCGAAGATGCACGTCTCCGTGCTGCCGTTCCTGGAGGTGGGGGGCGAAGCGGCCTTCCTGACGAGCGAAGGGGAGGACCTGGAGGCGAATGCCCAGGGCGACCGCATCCTGCCGCTGCTGCCGGCCAACCGGCTGGCGGGCGTGGTGCGCCTGGAGCCGTCGGGGACGGGCGTGTTGCAGGCCCCGTTCGCCGAAGCCAAGGTGCGGCACAACTTCGACAAGGACGCGGCGGGCCGCTACGAGCCGTTCTCGCAGTTCGATGCGGGCTTCGGGCCGCCGTTCGGGACCGCTTCGACGCAGGCCTACACGGTGGTCAATCTGACCGTCGGCGCGACCGTGCCGTTCGGAGGGACGCAGCCGGTGCTCTCGGTGGGGGTGACCAACCTGCTGGACGAGGACTACCGCGACTTCCTGGACACCTACAAAGGCTACGCGCTCTCACCAGGGCGCAGCGTGAACCTAAAGCTCACGGTGCCCTTCGGCACGCAGTGACATCGGGCGTTCGAGGGAGTGGCTGCTAAACAATGACGTACGATGAACCTCCTTAAGCTTAGTGCCTCCTACATCCGGCAGCGGTGGCTCACCACCGGGCTCAACGTACTCCTGCTCGCGCTCGGCATCGCGACCATCGTCGTCCTGCTGCTCTTCAGTCATCAGCTGGAGCGCAACCTGACCGAGAATGCCGAGGGGATCGACCTCGTCGTCGGTGCCAAAGGCAGCCCGCTCCAGCTGATTCTGTCGAGCATCTATCACATCGATGCGCCTACCGGCAATATCCCGGTCGAGGAGGCACAGGAGATCATCGAGCACCCGGCCGTGGCGGAAGCCATCCCGCTGGCGCTGGGCGACTCCTACCGCGGCTACCGGATCGTGGGGACGACGCACGACTACGCCGCGCTCTACGGGGCAGAGTTGGCTGGCGGAGCCTGGTGGTCGGGGACGATGTCGGTGACCGCTGGTGCACGGGTCGCCGAGGAGGCGCAACTCCGCATCGGCGATGAGATCGTGAGTTCCCACGGGCTGACGGGCGACGGTGCTGTCCATGCGTCCCATCCCTTGCAGGTCGTCGGCGTCCTCGAAGCGACGGGAACCGTCATCGACCGTTTGCTCCTGACCAGCATCGAGACCGTCTGGGCCGTTCATGGCGATCACGCGGAAGACGACCACACGGGCGATGATCACGCGGAAGGCGATCATGCGGAAGGCGATCACGCGGAAGATGATCACGCGGAGGAAGAAGGGGAAGGGGGCGGCGCGTTCCATGCTGACGAAGAGGACGACGGCCGCGAGTACACGTCGTTGCTTCTTACGTACAGCTCGCCCATCGCAGCGGCCACGTTTCCCCGCTATGTGAATTCCCAGACGGATCTGCAGGCTGCCGCGCCCGCTTTTCAAACCGCGCGACTCATGAGCCTACTCGGAGTGGGCTTCGATGCGCTGCGCGGCTTCGGCATCCTGCTCATCGCCGTAGCCGCCATCGGTGTGTTCGTTGCCCTCTACAGTGCCCTCCGGGAGCGACGCTACGACCTGGCGGTGATGCGTACCCTCGGCGCCTCGCGCTGGACGCTCCTGGCGCATGTCATCCTCGAAGGCGTCCTCCTCACCGTGATGGGGACGGTCCTCGGACTGGGACTGGGCCATGCCGCGGCCGCCGTGTTGAGCCGCGCCGTGGCCGAGGCACAGGGGCTTGCGCTGGCTGGCTGGTCGTTCGTACCCGCCGAAGTCGTGCTCGCCATCCTGGCGCTGGGCGTCGGCGTCGTAGCTGCGCTGGTGCCTGCCGTGCAGGCCTACCGCACGGACATTGCACAGGTCTTGGCCCGGCGATAATGCGGCTCACTGGTAGCAATCTCAATCGAATTCGATACGCGATGCCCGTGCCACGTACCACGCTCTGCACTACAGCGTTCGTCATTCTGCTCTGGGTGATGGTGTCTGTTCCCGTCGCGGCACAGGAGATCATCCCCTGGGATCAGCTCGCGGACGTTGAGTTCGTGCAGCAGGACCGACAGATGGTGCCGTCGTTCTCGAAAGAGATCCAGCAATTGGATGGGGAAAATGTGCGATTGAGTGGATTCATGATTCCGCTGCAGCAGACGCCCGAGCAGAGGCACTTCGTACTCAGCGCCTTTCCGGCGGCAGGGTGTCAGTTCTGCATCCCAGGCGGTCCGGATACCCTGGTCGATGTAATCTGCGAGGACGGCATCGAATTTTCGTACAACCGCATCTCCGTGGAGGGCCGCTTCGAGCTGGTCGAAGGCGATCCCTACGGTCTCGTATATCGACTGACGGACGCGCGGGTGCTCGAACAGGAATAGCACGAGTGGCAAGATCCACGGCCTGTCGCATTCATCTGCAAACAACCACAAGATTCTATCAGTCATGAGCAACCAACCGGAAGCATCGGTGGGCCGTCGCCGTGTCCTCAAGTCGCTCGCCCTCGGGGCGGCGGGACTCAGCCTTACGGGGCTGACCGCCTGTCAGGACTCAGAATCGGACTCCGCTGCTGCGGTGAGTCTCGTCACGACGCTCGGCCAGTCCACCTATCCATTCGAGGTGCCCCCGCTGCCCTACGCTCCGGACGCGCTCCAGCCTGCCATCGACGCCGAGACGATGCGTCTCCATCACGGCGCACACCATCAGGGCTACACCGACAAGCTGAACGCGGCGCTGGCCGATGCCTCCGACCTGCACGACGTGCCCCTCCGCGATCTGCTGGCCGACCTTGAGCAGGTGCCCACGTCCATCCGAGAGGCGGTGCGCAACAACGGCGGCGGATACTACAATCACGCCCTGTTCTGGCCGTCCATGCGAGCTGAGCCGGAGGGGCCTTCGCAGGCGCTCACGGCGGTGCTGCGTGAGGCGTTCGGGGGCGTCGATGCGTTTAAGGAGCAATTCACCGCGGCGGCGTTGGACGTGTTCGGCTCCGGCTGGGCATGGCTGGCCCGCGCGCCGAACGGGGCGCTCCGCATCGTGCAGACGCCCAATCAGGACACGCCGCTGGCCCAGGGTCTGTTGCCCGTGCTCGGCATCGACGTGTGGGAGCACGCCTACTACCTCAACTACCAGAACCGCCGAGCCGCCTACGTCGAGGCCTGGTGGGACGTCGTCAACTGGCAGCAGGTCGAAGCAAACCTACCGAGTGAACAGCGATGAACCAGGAGCCAACGTCGAAAAGCAGCAAAAAGGGGCGTCGTGCCAGGCATTTTCTTCCGAGCCGTCCCCGTTGGATCGGACCGCTGGGATTCGTTCTGTTAGCGGGGCTCCTGATGGTGTGGTCGCCCACGCCGGATCACGAGCTCCCAGACGACACGCCGTGGCGCTTGCTCATGACGGCCACCTACGTAGACGCGACGGCACCGAGCTTCCCTGACAGCGTCCGTGCGCTCGAAGGGCGACCGATTCAGCTCACGGGCTTCATGGTACCGCTGGACGGTCAGCGTGGGCAGCGGCACTTTCTGCTCTCGGCCTATCCCCTCACGTGCAATTTTTGCGTGACGGGGGGGCCGTCGTCGCTGGTCGAGGTCGTGGCGGACGAGCCGGTGCGGTTCTCATACGATCCCGTCATTGTTCACGGCACGTTCGAACTGGTAGCCGATCCCGGAACCGATGTGATGTATCGGATTCGAGCGGCACGCGTCGTGGACACATCGTAACCAAGTTGCGGGGTACCCCCGATGTTGCTCTGAGACCACAGACAGCTTGCCCCGCACTGAGCCTGTCCCGGACCTGATCCGGGGATGCGGGTGCGGACCGCCAGAATGAGCCTTTTTTCGCCGTCTGCCGTCTGCGGTCCGTGGCCTTGTCTCACTGTAAGCGATAGGGCATAAATTGGGGTACTTCGTGAGGCCGTCAAGCAGCCTGGTCATGTACGCTCCAGCGCCTGCTTCGCCACCTTCCGTCCTCGCGGAGTGAGCGCGAGGTGGCCGTTGGTGCGCTCGATGGTGCCGCGTTGCGTCGACCGGCGCACGACGCGCTCGGCGAAAGTGGGCGTCCAGCCGAGGTGCTCCTGCAGGTGCGCTTCGCGCGTCTCGCGGTCGGCCTGTGGGGTGTCCTCGTGTTGCATCAGGTGGATCGTCAGCATTTGCTCCGCAAAGCGCCATTTCTGGTTGCGGCGCGTGCGGTACCGCGCGACCACGCCCCGCTCCGGCGCACACAGCACGGCGACGCCGAACCATACGCCCGCCATCGTCGCCATCGATCCGGCGATGGAGGCGTCCAGCGCGAAGGCCAGCCAGTAGCCACTGATCGCAGACAGGGCTCCCAGCCCCGCGCTCAGGCCGACCATGACGGCGAGGCGGTCGGTCAGCAGATACGCCGTCGCGGGCGGCCCGACCATCAGCGCGACGACCAGGATCGAGCCGACGGCGTCGAAGGCGCTTACGGCGGTGAGCGAGACGAGGCCCATCAAGGCATAGTGCAGCACGCCCGGCAGGAAGCCGAGCGCGGCGGCGAGGCCCGCGTCGAAGGTGGCCAGCTTTAGCTCCTTGTAGAACGTCGTGAGGAAGATCAGGTTGATGAGCAGGACCCCGCCCATCACCCAGAGCGATCGCGGACCGAGGTCCCAACCGGCCAGCACGAACCGGTCGAACGGGGCGAAGGCCAGCTCGCCCAGCAGCACGGCGTCGGTGTCGAGGTGCACGTCCCCCGCGAAGCGCGCGATCAGGATGACGCCGAGGCTGAAGAGCACGGGGAAGACGAGCCCGATGGCGGCGTCCTCTTTGACGAGCTTCGTCCGCTCGACCACCTCCACGAGCCCGACGGTCAGCAGGCCCGTCAGCGCCGCGGCTACGATCAGGAAGGGGGAGGCGAGGTTCTCGGTGAGGAAGAAGCCCACCACGATGCCGGGCAGGATGGCGTGGCTGATGGCATCGCTCATCATGGCCATGCGGCGCAGGATGAGGAAGACGCCCGGCAGGGCGCAGGCGACGGCCACGACGGTGGCCACGAGTTGTATTTCGAGTTGGGCGAGACTCATCGGAGCGAGAGGTGGAGGTCATCAGCGAGCGCCTGTGCCTGTTGGACCCCTGCATCCGTAAGACGCCAACGGTGGCCGTTCGTGCGGGTGACGAGGCCGTCATCCTCCAGACGCTCGAGTGCGACGTGCACCCCGCCGGACCAGGCGAGCATCGCGTCGAGCGCCGATTCGTCGTGCGCGTACTGCATATCGCCGTGCTTGAGGGCCAGCGCGTACAGGTCCACCAGCACCGTCTCGCGCCGCAGCCGCCGGGCGTTCCGACGGTCGCGCCACCACTGCCACAGGAGCCCCCGGTTCGGCGCGCCCAGGAGGGAGAAGGTCACGACGGCGCCCATGCAGAGCACGATCGTGGGGCCCGTCGGCATATTGGCCATCGAGGCGCTGACCATCGCTCCGCCAGCTCCACTCAGTGCGCCGAAGAGCGCGGCGAGGCCCACCATCCAGCCCAGTCGATCCGTCCACTGGCGCGCTGCCGCAGCGGGGGCGATAATGACGGCACTCATCAGCACGACCCCGACCGTTTGCAGGCCGATGACGATGGCGATGACCAGCAGCGTCGTCAGCACGATGTCGAGGGCGCGCATCGGCAGGCCCAGGCTGGCCCCGAAGGTGCGGTCGAAGGCGAGGAGCTTGAACTCCTTCCAGCACAGCACCATCGCTAGCAGGGCGATCCCGCCGAGCAGCGCCATGATGATCACGTCCCGCTCGACGAGCGCCGCGGCCTGCCCGAACAGAAACGCATCCAGCCCGGCCTGACTGGCGCCCGCGTGCCGTTGGATGTACGTTAGCAGCACCAGGCCGAGGCCGAAGAAGACCGAGAGCATGAGAGCGAGGGCGCTGTCGTACTTGACGCGCGTCGTCTCGGTGACGCCGAGGATGGCGAGCGTCGCAACCACCCCGGCCCCCGCCGCCCCCAGCATGAGCACGGCCGGGTCTTTCGATCCCGTCAGCAGGAAAGCGAGCGCGATGCCTGGCAGCGCCGCGTGCGAGATGGCGTCGCCGAGGAGGCTCTGCCCGCGCAGTACGGCATAGGAGCCCAGGCCGCCACCCACGATGCCCAGCGTCGCTGCGCCGAGGGCGACGGTGCGCAGCGTGTAATTGGTCAGCAAGTCGTGGAGCAATTCCATGATGCTGTGGGGGCGTTGCTTCTTCGCCTGGCCTTGTCCGTAAAGCTGAGACCGTAATTCCTACTGCGTAATGCGTGACGAGGTCACCGACCGTCGTCGTCAGCGTCCTTACGCGGTACGGTCCTTACGCATCATCACGCCTGTCCTAATTTCCCAATCTGACGCCGTATCACGACTCGTTATGAGGCACCGGGTCTGGGGGCACCGGGGCGTCCTGTCGTCGTCGCAGAAAACCGACGCGTCCGCCGTACGTCAGGCGCAGGTTCTCGTCCGTAAACACCTCCTCGACGGGCCCGCTGGCGATGCGGCGCACGTTCAGCAGCATCACGTGGTCGAAATATTCGGGCACCGTCTGGAGGTCGTGGTGGACGACGACGACGGTGCAGCCGCGCTCGCGTAGTTCGCGCAGGAGGTCGATGATGGCCCGTTCCGTCGTCGCGTCGACGCCCTGGAAGGGCTCGTCCATGAAGTAGAGGTCGGCGTCCTGGACGAGGGCGCGCGCCAGGAAGACGCGCTGCTGCTGCCCGCCGGAGAGCTGGCTGATCTGCCGGTCGGCGTACTCGGCCATCCCCACCTTGTCGAGGGCGGCGCGGGCGGCCTCGCGCTCCGTCGCGCCGGGACGGCGAAACCAGCCGAGTTGGCCGTACAGGCCCATCAGCACCACGTCGAGCGCGTTCGTGGGGAAGTCCCAGTCGACGCTGCCGCGCTGCGGGACATAGCCGACGCGGTACCGCTGCTCCTCGTACGACGCTCCGAAGATGCGCACGTCGCCCGCCGCCGCGTCCACGAGGCCGAGGATCGTCTGGATGAAGGTCGTCTTGCCCGCGCCGTTGGGGCCCACGATGCCCATCAGAATACCCGCGGGGACGGTCAGGTCGATGTCCCACAGGACCGGCTCGTCGCGGTAGGCGACGGTGAGGTCGCGAACCGTCAGGGCAGGGGCGTTGGAGTCCATGGGCGAGAAGAGGCGGCTTGCGAGAGGAGGCTAACTGGCATCGCGGAGCAGGCCGCTCACGATCGTGTCGATGTTGTGGCGGACGGCGCCGACGTAGGTGCCCTCCGGCGTGCCGCGATCTCCGAGGGCGTCACCATAGAGCGTGCCGCCCACGCGCACCTGGAAGCCCTGCGCCCGCACAGCTTCCTGCACCGCCTGGATGCCCCGCGGCGAGACCGAAGTTTCGACGAAGAGGGCCGGAATCTGCCGGTCCGCGACGAACCGGGCGAGGGCCTGTACGTCGGCCGCGCCCGCCTCGCTCGTCGTCGAGATGCCCTGCAGGCCCCGCACCTCGATGGCATAGGCGCGGCCCAGGTAGCTGAAGGCGTCGTGCGAGGTGATGAGCACGCGCTGGTCGACGGGAACGCGCTGCATCTGGGCGCGGACGTACTGATCGAGGCTGTCGAGCCGCTGCGCGTAGGCCCGAGCGTTGGTGCGGTAGGTGTCGGCGTGGGCGGTATCGGCGCGGGCCAGCACCTCGCCCACATGCCGCGCCACCTGGCTCCACAGCCCGACGTCGAACCAGACGTGCGGGTCGTAATTGCTGGCATAGTCGGCCGACGGGATCAAGACGCTGTCGGGCAGGGCGTCCTCCGCCAGGGCCGCTGTTGCGATCTGCCGCTGTTGCATCTGGGCGAAGACCTCCGTCATTTTGCCTTCCAGGTGCAACCCGTTGTACAGGATCAGGTCGGCCTCGGCCATGCGCCGGACGTCGCCCTCGCTGGCCTTGAACAGGTGCGGATCGACGCCAGGGCCCATCAGCGTGGTCAGGTGAACCCGGTCGCCCGCGACCTGGCGCACGAGGTCGCCTATGATATTGGTCGTTGCGACGACGCGGAGAGCCTGACCATCATCGGGGTCGGCTCCCTGGGGTTCGTTCACTTGCCGAATGCAGCCTGCGAGCAGCACGATGGGCAGCAGCAGGACGAAGAGCCGTGCTGGTCGGAGTCCAGAGTCCATGCGTCGGGAGGCGGCTGTGAAGGAGAGAGGGCCAATGGGCGGCTACGTCGGTCTCCTGTCAAACAAAGGCCACCTCCAATTGTTTTCGACGCTCATAAATCGATTTAGTATCGGCTAAATTCCGCACGCCACGTAGATCAAGGCCTCTGGTGGAATCGGGACGAGGGATGGCAGGTGTTCGTCGGCAGTGCATGCGCGCCCTGCTGAGGGCGGAGACGGAGGGTGGGAGGGTGAGAGTGTGGGAGTGCGCGGAAAAAGGCTCGTTCTGGCGGTCCGCTGTCTGTGGTATCAGAGCGACAACGGGATTACTCCGCCATCGGGTATCACGAACCACGCAACACGCGGCACGCAACACGACAGTCGCCATCAGGCTCCAGACCTCATCGACCGAAACCAGCGTGCGGGCCGGAACTGGCGTCGCAAAAAAAAACGCCGAGCCCGGATGGGACTCGGCGCTTCGAGGTAGTAGCGGGGGCAGGATTCGAACCTGCGACCTTCGGGTTATGAGCCCGATGAGCTACCAGCTGCTCCACCCCGCGATGTTGAGATCCGCAGTATATGCTGCGGCCCATTGTCGTGCAAGTTTAGATACCGAGACCGCCGTGAAGGTTCCTCGAAAGAGGCATCCGCCGAAGGTCTCATGGCAGATTCATAAAGCCTTGTCGCTCAGGGTGGGCGCAATCCAACGACATTTGATATACTATGCGTGCTCCTTCTCAAAAACAACGTTGCTCCCCTCACCTCTATGGCCATTCTCCATCCCTTCTATGCCCTGCGTCCGGTGTCCCACGTGGTGAAGCAGGTGGCCTCGGTGCCGTACGACGTGGTCAGCGTCGCAGAGGCCCGCACGCTCGCAGAGGGGAATCCGCACAGCTTTCTGCACGTCATCCGCCCGGAGATCGACCTGCCCGAGGGGACGGACGAGCATGACGATGCGGTGTACAAGAAGGGCGCGGAAAACCTCCGGGCCTACGCGGAGAGCGACATTAGCATGCAGGAGGAGGTGCCCGCACTCTATGTATACCGCCTGATCATGGACGGGCGTGCGCAGACTGGCATCTTCGGCTGTGTGGCCGTCTCGGACTACGACGATGACACCATCCTCAAGCACGAGAAGACGCGGCCTGCGAAGGAAGACGACCGCACGCGCCACATCCTGACGCAGCAGGCGCACGCGGAGCCCGTCATGCTCACGTTCCGCGACGACGACACGGTGCGGGACCTGATCGATCAGACCACCGACGGCGATCCGCTCTACGACTTCACCGCGGACGACGGCGTGCAGCACACGCTCTGGAAGGTCGCCGCCCCCGAGGCGCTGGTCGAGGCATTCGCCGCCATCCCCAAGCTGTACGTGGCCGACGGGCACCATCGCTGCAAGGCCGCCAGCCGCGCCGCCGCGGAGCTGCGCACCACCACGACCGCAGAGCCGCCCGAGTTCGAGTTCTTCCCGGCGGTGCTTTTTCCGATGGCGGACATGCACATCATGGCCTACAACCGGATCGTCTACGACCTGCCGGTGGCGCCGGTCGATTTCATGAAGACGCTCACCGAACGGTTCGAGGTGAAGGCGGACGTCGAGAACCCGGTGCCGCCCGAGAAAGGCAAAATCTGCCTCTATCTGGACGGGCAGTGGCATCAGTTGACGCTGCCGCCGTCCCGCCACGCCACCGTCGACGCCCAACTCGACGTGGCACGTCTGAACGAGCATCTGCTGGAGCCGCTGCTGGGCATCACCGACGTGCGCACGGACCCCAACGTCGACTTCGTCGGCGGGATTCGTGGGACGGACGAGCTGGAGCGACGCGTCGACAGCGGGGAGGCCGACCTCGCCTTCTCGATGGTGCCGACGCGGATCGAAGAGCTGGTGGCCGTCTCGGACGCCGGGCTGCTGATGCCGCCCAAGTCCACCTGGTTCGAGCCCAAGTTGCGAAGCGGTCTCCTGGTCCACTTGTTTTAAATTCACCCTCATCACCGATACGCTATCAACCCCTCCTTCCCATGAAGATATTGCTCGCAGACAAGGTCGCCACGTCCGGCGTCGAGGCGCTGGAGGACCTGGGGTACGAGGTGCTCTTCGAGCCCACGCTAAGCGATGAGGCGTTATTGGAAGCGCTTCGCACGCGGCAACCGCAGGCGCTCGTCGTCCGCTCGACCAAGGTGACGGCGGCCATGCTGGATGCCGCGCCGGGCCTCGAACTCATCGTCCGGGCGGGTGCCGGGTACGACACCATCGACGTGGAAGGCGCGTCGGCCCGGGGCGTCTTCGTGGCCAACTGTCCCGGCAAGAACTCGGTCGCCGTGGCCGAGCTCACGATGGGGCTCATCCTGGCGCTCGACCGCCGCATCCCCGACAACGTGATCGACGCGCGGGCGGGGCAGTGGAACAAGGCGACCTACGCGAAGGCCGCGGGCGTCAAGGGCCGCACGCTGGGGGTCATCGGCGTCGGCAGCATCGGGCGCGCGGTGATCCATCGGGCACGGGCCTGCGAGATGAACGTGGTGGCCTGGAGCCGCTCGCTCACCGACGCGCAGGCCGAAGTGCTCGGCGTGACGCGAGCCGGGTCGCCGCAGGAGGTGGCCGCCGCCTCTGACGTCGTCACGCTGCACGTGGCTTCGACGCCCGAGACGAAGCACCTGGCCGACCGTGCCTTCTTCGAGGCAATGCAGCCGGGCGCGCACTTCATCAACACCTCGCGTGGGGCGGTGGTGGACGAGGAGGCGCTGGAGTGGGCGCTGGACCAGAAAGACCTCCGCGCCGGGCTCGACGTCTTCCAGGGCGAGCCCTCCAGCAAGCAGGGGTCGCTGGACCATCCGCTGGCCGGCCATCCGAGCGTCTACCTGACGCACCACATCGGCGCCTCGACGCAGCAGGCGCAGGACGCCACCGCCGCCGAAGCGGTGCGCGTCATTCGCACCTATGCCGACACGGGGCAGGTGCCCAACTGCGTCAACATGGAAGAGCAGTCGCCCGCCACGCACCTGCTGACGGTGCGGCACCTGGACAAAGTGGGCGTGCTGGCCGCCGTCCTGGACGAGGTGCGCAAGGCCGGGTGGAACGTGCAAGAGATGGAAAACCTGATCTTCTCCGGCGCCAAGGCCGCCTGCGCCCGCATCCGCTTCGACGGCGAACCGAGCGAGGCGGTCGTCGACCAGATCCAGGCCCACGAAGACGTTCTCGCCGTGTCGCTAATCGCTCTGTAGCGCCCTCCGCCGTACAGTCCATCATTCCGCTAGCACATACCCTTTCGACCTGTCATGTCAACATCTGCAGAAGCTACCCAGACGCCTGCGCAGGCAGGTACCGAACGCCTCTACAACTTCTCCGCGGGCCCGGCGACGCTTCCCGAAGAGGTCCTGCTGGAGGTCAAGGAGGAACTGCCCGTCTACGACCACGTGGGCGCCTCTATCATGGAAATCAGCCACCGCTCGGCGGCCTACGACGCCGTCGAAGAGAGCGCTCGCGCCCGCCTCAAGACCCTGCTCGGCCTGGGCGACGACTGGCACGTCCTCTTCCTCCAGGGGGGCGCGTCGATGCAGTTCTATCAGGCCCCGCTCAACTTCTTGCCGCCCGATGGCTCAGCCGATTACGTCATTACCGGGCGGTGGGGGCAGAAGGCCATCAAGGAAGCTCAGCTCGTCGGGACCGCCCGCGTGGCGGCCTCCAGCGAGGACGACGATTTCAACGCCATCCCGGCCGTCGAGACGTGGGACCTGGACCCGGACGCCGCGTTCGTCCACATCACCACGAACGAGACCGTCAACGGCAACCAGATGACGGACGACCCGGTGCTGGATGCGCCGCTCGTGGCCGATGCGTCGAGCGAACTGCTCAGCCGCCCGATGAACCTGGAGGGCTACGGGCTGATCTACGCCGGGGCGCAGAAGAACGTGGGGCCGGCGGGCGTGACCATCGTGCTGGTTCGGGACGACTTCCTGCAGACGCGCACGCAGCCGCTGCCCACGATGCTGGACTACGGCACGCACGCGGCCAAGCGATACAACACACCGCCCGTCTTTCCCATCTACGTCGTCGAGAAGGTGTGCCGGTGGTTGCAGGACCTCGGCGGCCTCGATGCGATGTATGCCATCAACCAGCGCAAGGCCGCGCTGCTGTACGACCGCATCGACCGGAATGCGTTCTACCGGGGCACCGTCCGCCCGGAGGACCGGTCGATGATGAACGTGACCTTCCGCCTGCATGACGAAGACCTGGAGCCCGTATTTATCGAACAGGCGAAGCAGCATGGACTAATGAGCCTGAAAGGGCACCGCAGCGTGGGCGGCATCCGCGCGTCCATCTACAACGCGATGCCCGAAGACGGCGTCGAGGCCCTGGTGGCCTTCATGGACGACTTCGAGCGACAGCACGGCTAGGGCCGGGCGTGGCATCGGGCCGTTGCATGCGACCCGGGGGCTGCGTTTCTTGACATCCGCCATTCCATCCTCACACGTACGATAGGCAGCTATGCGCATAGGGGTCCCCAAAGAGCGCGCGTCCGGCGAACGACGCGTCGCCCTCGTTCCTGAAACGGTAGATCGGCTCGTAAAGAGCGGTTTCGAGGTCGTCGTCGAGACCGGCGCAGGCGATGCCGCCCTGTTTCCCGACGCTGCCTACACGGCCGCGACCATCGGCGACCAAGAATCTGTCTGGCAGAGCGACATCGTCGTCAAGGTGCAGCCGCCGGTCGACGCTGAACTCCAGCACGTCCGCGCGGGGCAGGTCGTCCTCGGCTTTCTCAGTCCGCTGGATCAGCCCGCAATGATCGAGCAGCTCGCCAGCCGTGGGGCGACGGCGCTCAGCATGGAGCTGGTGCCGCGCATCTCGCGGGCGCAGAAGATGGACGCGCTCTCGGCCATGGCGTCGCTGGGCGGCTACAAGGCGGTGCTGCTGGCGGCCCACACGCTGCCGAAGCTCTTCCCGCTCATGACGACGGCAGCGGGGACCATCAAGCCCGCCAACGTGCTGGTGCTGGGGGCGGGCGTCGCCGGGCTCCAGGCCATCGCCACGGCCAAGCGGCTGGGCGCGCGCGTCGCCGGGTACGACATCCGGCCCGCCGTGAAAGAAGAGGTGGAGAGCCTCGGGGCGGGCTTCCTCGAACTGCAACTGGAGACGCAGGACGCGCAGACCGAGGGCGGCTACGCCAAGGAGCTGGCGCAGGAGATCCAGCAGCGCCAGCCCGAATTGCTGCGGCCTCACATCGCCAATGCCGACGTCGTCATCACGACCGCGCTCATCCCGGGTCGTCCCGCGCCGCTCCTCATCACCGAGGACGCCGTGCAGGACATGAAGCCGGGCTCCATCGTCATCGACATGGCCGCACCCAACGGCGGCAACTGCGCGATCACGAAGCCGGACGAGACCGTCACGACCGAGGGCGGCGGCGTCGTGCTCGGCCCGACCAACCTGCCGTCGGAGATGGCGGTCCAGGCCAGCGAGCTGTACGCGCGCACCCTCTTCGCCCTGATCGACGAGTTCGCCGAGGACGGAGAGTTCACGCCCAACTTCGACGACGAGATCTTCGCGGGCGCCTGCGTCGCTCACGACGGGGAGGTGTTGAACGAACGCGTGAAGGGGTTGCTGGCGGCATAGGGGGTGCGTGATGCGCGGGCCGCCGGAAGTGCTCCACTGAGAAGTCGCTTCCCGGCCTCATGCACACCGCGTCACGCAACACACACCTGGCGCTAGCTAGACGGCCAAACACAACGGGATTTCTCATATCAATTGCACGAGTCACCATGCTCAACAACGTCATCATCTTCGTCCTCTCGGCCTTCGTCGGGCGGGAGGTGCTCAGCAAGGTGCCGCAGACGCTGCACACGCCGCTCATGTCCGGCGCGAACGCCATCAGCGGCATCACCATCGTCGGTGCGCTCGTGGCAGTCGGCATGACCGGCAGCGCGTGGGCCGAGTGGATCGGCTTCGCGGCCCTCATCGCGGCCACGATCAACGTCGTGGGCGGCTACCTGGTCACCGACCGGATGCTGCAGATGTTCGCGGCCAAGGAGCCGCGGCAGGTCGAGAGTGCTCCGCAGCGCGAGGCGCTCACGACCGGCAACGGGCAGGCCGACAAGGCCCCCGCTCGCCGCGTCGCCACCCCCTTCAAGTAATCCCACCAGCCCGACGCTAAACCATGCAAGTTGGCATCATCAATCTCGCGTATCTGGGATCGGCCATCCTCTTTATCCTCGGCCTGAAGCGGCTGCAGTCCCCCACGACGGCCCGAGAGGGCAACACGCTGTCGTCGCTCGGCATGCTGGTCGCGGTCGTGGCGACCCTCTTTCTGTACGATCTGCTCTCGATCGAGAAGATGATCGCCGGGTTTGCCATCGGCGGCATCATCGGCGTGGTGCTGGCGCGGCGCGTCGAAATGACCGCCATGCCCGAGCTGGTGGCCGCGTTCAACGGCTTCGGCGGCCTGGCCTCGGCGCTCGTAGCCAGCGCGGAGGTCGCGCAGCACGTGACCGGCCTCTCGGCCGCCTCGTCCATTCAACTGGGTACGGTCGATGGAGTGCTGGCCATGACCATCGGCCTCAGCATTCTGATCGGCACCGTGACGTTCTCTGGTAGCTTCATCGCCTTCGGCAAGCTGAGCGGCAAGATGTCGGGCAATCCGATCTCGTTTCCGGGGATGCGCGTCATCACGATCCTCGCGCTGCTCGCGGCGGTCGGCTGCATCGGCTGGATGATCGTCGGCGTGCCGGACTTTCCGGAGATCACCGATCCGATGGTGTGGGGCAGCGTGGGCCTGGGCGGGCTGGCGTTACTCCTCGGCGTCCTGCTCGTCATCCCCATCGGCGGGGCCGACATGCCCGTGGTCGTGTCGCTACTCAACTCATACTCTGGACTGGCCGCGGCGGCCACCGGCTTCGTCATCGACAACACGGCGCTCATCGTGAGTGGCACGCTCGTCGGCGCGGCGGGCTTCATCCTCACCATCATCATGTGCGACGCCATGAACCGCTCGCTGGCCAACGTCATGCTGGGCGGCTTCGGCGGCGACACCAGCACCGGCACGCTCGACGTCCCGGAAGGGCGGACCGTCAACGAGACGTCGCCCGAGGACACGGCCATCCTGCTCAGCTATGCGCAGAAGGTGATCGTGGTGCCGGGCTACGGGCTGGCCGTGGCGCAGGCCCAGCACGCCGTGCGCGAACTGGCGGAATTGCTCGAAGACCGCGGCACCGAGGTAAAATATGCCATCCACCCGGTCGCCGGGCGCATGCCGGGACACATGAACGTGCTCTTGGCCGAGGCCAACGTGCCCTACGACCAGCTCTTCGAGATGGACGACATCAAC
>JAAAOL010000125.1 GCA_009908885.1 Bacteroidota bacterium
TATTGTATTGTTGCCCTATCTTACGATCGCCTCTCCCCTCTCTGACCATGCTGCCAGGGCCTGGTCTCCATACCGTCACGACGGGCGATGGCCCGCCTCTCCTCGCCATGCACGGCGGGCTGGGCTGGGATCACACGTACCTGCGCCCGGGGCTCGACGCGCTCGGGGACACCGCGCAGGTCATCTACTACGACCATCGGGGCAACGGGCACTCCGCGATGCCCGATGACTGGGAGGCCGTGACGCACGCCACCTGGGCCGCGGATGCGGATGCGCTCCGCGCACGCCTGGGCCACGAGCAGATCGTGCTCTTCGGCCACTCGTACGGCGGCTTCCTCGCCCTCGAATACGCCCTGCGCTACCCGGGTCGCCTGCGCGGGCTCATCCTCTGCGACACCACTCCGGCGCTCGACTATCCAGATACGATGCTGAGCCTAGCCCGTGCTCGCAGCACGCCAGCGTTGTTCGACACGCTCGTGGAGGCGCTCTCCGGCCCGGTCGCGTCCGACGAGGCGCTTGCCGAGGCCATCCGTACCGTCCTGCCGATCTATTTCCACCGCCCGGAGCACGTCGACCTCGACGCCATTGTAGACGCCATGACGTTTCGGGCGGCGGCCTTCAACCGGGCGTTCTTCCATTGCGTGCCCCGGTACGACGTCACCGACCGCCTGCCGGAGATCGCCGTGCCCTCGCTCATCCTGACCGGACGGCACGACTGGACCTGCCCGCCCGCGCAGGGCGAGCGCCTGCTCATGGGCCTTCCGAATGCCGAATTGCGCCTCTTTGAGAAAAGCGGGCACATGCCGTTCCTCGAAGAGCCCGACCTCTTCACCACTGTCGTGAAAGACTGGCTGCGACGCACCATGTAAGACGATGACGCTTCGGCTCACATCTGAGAAGCAGCAGCAAATGACCGGTCTGCTGCGCACACTACTGGCACCGCTGGACTACGAAGAAACCGACGACTGGCGGTACGAGGTGGCCATGGGTCTGGCCGAGGTCTTTGGCGCCGATCGAGGATACTTTTCGCTTCCGCTTGCTGAAACGTTTTACATATACCCGCAATACATCTCGCCTGCTGTCTTACAGACATATCCCGACCATATTCGAGAGTATAATCGCCGCTATGGCCTCTGGAAGCGAGCCGTTGCGTTGGGGGTGCACTGCCGAAAAGCGCTCTTGAAGCCATGGTGGGATGAGATCAAGCGTGGCATGTACATGCAGGAGTTCATTCCAGCCATCCGAGGATATGGCTCCGTCTGCGCCTCGGTGCTACTCGACCCAAACGACGAGCCCGAGGCCGATACGGTCGGACAGCTCGCCGTTCATTATGACGCGCCCCAGTCACCCTCTGACGACGAGCGCAACGAGTCGATGATGCGCTTGCTCTATCCTTCGTTCGCAGCGGGCCTGCGCACCTTCGCAGCCTTGCGTTACCACCAGGAGCGACTGGGCCAAACGCTCGACGCACTCAACCTGCCAGCCCTCCTGTGCAACGCGGACGGGCGTTCGCTACACCAAACGCCAGCGCTCACGCACCTGTTGGAGCTGGACCCAGAAGGCTCAACCGTGCGGGATGCCATGCTTGACCTCGCAAAACACTTCATAGAGGGCACAGACGGCGATGGCGACTTTCACGAGACGCTGAAATCCGCGTCGGGCACAGTCGTGCAGACGACCGTAAACACGTACCACGTGAATGTGACCTTCCCCCCCACTGCGATCGGTATGGAATGTGGCGTCCTCGTCTGCCTTCGCCCTGATCACCCGCCTCCCGCCTCCCAACGTACCCTGGAGCACCAATTTAGCCTGACACCCCAACAAGCCCGGGTGGCATTGCTTCTGGCACAGCGCAATACCAATCGGGAAATTGCTGAAACTCTGTACATCAGTCCTCACACGGCGCGACATCACACGGAGCAGGTGCTGCGCAAGCTGGGTATTTCATCGCGCCGCGAGGTGCGGGCCTGCCTGAAAAGCTCATGTAGCCCGAAGACCTCACATCTCCGATGACCCTCCGCCTCACATCTGAGAAGCAGCAGCAACTGACTGGCCTGCTGCGCACGCTGCTGGTCCCCCTGAACTACGAGACGACGAATGACTGGCGGCTCGACGTGGCCACCAACCTGGCTGGCCTCTTTGACGGAGATCGTGGGTACTTCGCCCTCCCACTCTCCGAGACCCACTACGTGTTTCCCGAGCACCTCTCGCCGTCGGTCTTGCAGACGTATCCCGACTATATTCGTCGGTTCAACCGGCGCTACGGGACCTGGACGCGGGCCGTCGCGCTGGGCGTACACGGTCGCCGCGCACTCTTCGACCCGTGGTGGGATGAGATCATGAGCAGCATGTACATGCAGGATTTCGTCCCCACCATTCGGGGCTACAGCTCGATCTGCGCCTCGGTCCTGATCGACGAGGACCAAGCACCAGGGGCCGATTCGGTAGCTCAGATCGTCGTCCACTACGATACGGCGCAAGACGCTTCCGATGAAGCGAAGAACGCGTCGCTCATGCGCTTGCTCTATCCGGCGTTCGCAGCGGGCCTGCGCACCTTCACGACGATGCACCAGCACCGGCACGAACTGGATCGTACGATCGACGCGCTGCGGCTAGCCACACTGCTATGTGATGCGGATGGGCGACCGCTACACCGGACGCCAGCCCTCAACCGCCTGTTGAAACTGGACCCGGAACGTTCGACCGTACGCGAGGAGATCCTCGACCTCGCCCGACGCTTCACGCGCGACACGGCTGGCAATGTTCATGAAACGCTGAAGACAGCATCAGGCACGGTCGTGCAGACGGCGCAGAACACGTACCACCTGCACGCAACAGCGGCGCCGGCGGCGTTCGGCATCGATGGCAGCGTCCTGATCGCTCTTCGCGCTGCACATCGCCCCCCAGCAACGATGCGTGCGCTCGAACGCCAGTTCGACCTGACTCCGCAGCAAGCCCGAGTCGCCCTCTTGCTGGCACAGCGCAATACCAATCGGGAAATTGCTGAGGCCCTGTATATCAGTCCTCACACGGCACGGCATCACACGGAGCAGGTGCTGCGCAAGCTGGGTATTTCATCGCGCCGCGAGGTGAAGGATGCTATCTTGAACGACAGTTGTCCAGGGAAATGACCCGCGTCGCCTGATTCGTGCTGAAGAACCTGTTCCGGCGGTAAGGGCTCGCGGAGGAAACGAAGCGATGACGAGACGACGCGTCAACGAGCGAGCGTCTCCGTCATCCAGCAACGCGGCCTACTGATATACGGAGATCGTCCGTCAAGTCCGCGGCGTCCGACTGAATGGGACTGACCCCGTACTGCGCCAGCGCGTCGATGAAGGCCGCGCGGCTGAGACCGGCCAGCTCTGCCGCCTTGCCCTGCGAGATGCGCCCCAGTTCGAACCACTTCACCGCCGCAGCCAGGCGGAGTTCGCGCCCGAATTCCTCCGGGGAGACGCGCAGGATGGAGAACGCATCGTCAGGAAGTTCGAGGGTCAGCGTCTTTGGCATCGCGCAGCCTCTTGTGCAGAATGAGCGTTTCTGGATAGACACGGTCCGCGAACGCCTTTGTTCTTGGCTCGCCTCCCGCCATCAGCCCTGCTCGTCCATCCGCCGCAGGTAGCGCCCGTGGACCCAGCCCTGGAGGTCCATCACGTCATCCACCTCGTCCAGCACGTCCACGAAGCGCCACTCGGCCTGCGTGTCCAGCACCTCGACGCGCGTCTCCGGCGGGAGCGGGCTGCCCTCCAGCTTCTCGTGCTGCGTCCCCGGCCCCGTGCGGATGTTCAGGTGCGTCGTCGTCGCGTGGACGGGCGGCGCGTCGGCGGCGCGGCCCATGACGCGGGCGCGGAAGCTGCGCGACGGGAAGGCCGGGCCGGGATCGACCTTGCGGTGCGGCGCGATGTCGTCGTGGCCGACCACGTCGAGCAGGTCGTACTTGTTGACCAGCAGCGTCGCCACCTCGATGGCCGCCTCCAGCTGCGCGGGGGTGAACAGGTGCCAGCCGCGCGGCG
>JAAAOL010000197.1 GCA_009908885.1 Bacteroidota bacterium
CCGATCGCATCGCGCAGGTCGCGGATGATGTTGCCCGAAGCGACGGCCTTATCGAAGGCAGCGCGCACCGCATCGGGCGTCACCGCCGCCCACTCCTCCACGATCGGTCGCAGCGCCGTGGTCTGCGCGTTGGCGCGAACACGGGGGAGATCGTCCGGACTGACGAAGAGATGGCGCTCCGTTCCAGCACCAGTACTCGAACGTCTACATCCGGCGAGAGGCGAGAGCGTAGTCCAGAGCAGCGCAGCGCCGCCGAGGCGAAACAGGTCACGTCGATGCATGACGGGTAGGGGTGGTGGTTAGTGGATGGTACGTGGTGGATGGTGGGTCGTGCGTGGCGGCAGGTGCGCGGATAGTCAGGACGACGGACGGCAGACGGCGGACCGCTGTGCAGGTTCGGATTCCACAGCCGCGGTCCGTGGTCTGCAGTCCGCGGTCTACGTGTCCTCACACCGTCACCTCCATCTGCTCCTTCGTGTGGCGACGCTCGTAGCGGCGCGTGGCGGCCACGACGAGGACGCCCAGCGCGACGGCCATCAGGCCCGCGACGACGTTCAGCAGGCCACCCTCGCCGAAGGTGGGCACCGACAGCACGAGCAGCACCGCCCCGATGACGACGGCGAGGCGTCCGGCCAGGCGGTAGGCCCGCAGCCCGCGCAGGTCCAGCTTGGTGCCGGGCGCGGCGAGGGCGGGCGTCTTGAGGTCCAGCTCCAGCGCCTCGATCCGCTCGCGGAACGCGCCTTTGCGCTCATCCACCAGCGACGACAGTAGAAAGACGACGGTGCTCAACCCGACGCCCACCAGCGTGTTGATCTCGTAGCGTCCCAGTTCCACACCCCAGACCGTGAGCCGCAGGTCGGTAAAAATGGCCGACATGATCTCCAGCGGCTGCCCCTGCGACAGGTTGGTCGCCACGCCGACGACGACGATGCCCAGCACGCCTGCCCCCAGCGCCGCCATGCCCGACCACCACGGCGTCCGCGTGTAGACGAGGCCCAGCAGCACGGGAATGAACATGGCCGGTTTGTAGAGCGACTCGGCCCGCATGTAGACGTCGAACGCTCCGCCGAAGCGCTCCATGTTGAGCGCTACCCAGATGGCGATGACGCCCATAATCGCCACGCACGCCTTGCCCACCCAGAGCTGCGTCCGCTCCGTCGGCTCATGACCCTGCACGCGCTCGGCCGCCGGGACGTAGACGTCCTTCGTCAGCACCGCCGCCAGCCAGTTGAACGTCGTATCCGCCGAGCTCATCGTGGCCGCGAAGATGGCCGCCACCATGATGCCCAGCATCCCGTGGGGCAGCACCGCCATCGCCAGCGTCACGAAGGCCGCCTCCGAGGGCTGCGCCAGCTCCGGCCACATCGCCTCGATGTTGGGAAACAGGATGGGCGTCGTCAGCACCGGCAGGATCCACAGCATCGGAAGGGCGATGCCGAGGAACGCGCACCACAGCGCCATCTTGCGGGTGTCGCGCTCGTCCGGCACGCTGTAGTAGCGCTGCGCGATGTGCCAGTTCACGTTGTAGCCCAGGATGATGTTGGTGAAATAGGCCGCCCAGAACAGCTTCGGCTGCCCCTCCAGGTTGACCGCGAAGTAGCCCTCCGGCGCCTCGCGCAGCAGCCGCCCGACGCCGTCGGTCAGGCTGCCGTCGCCCAGGAAGTAGAAGGCCGTGGGCAGCACGATCAGCGAAATCAGAAACAGGATGACGAACTGGAGCGCGTCGGTCACCATGACGGCCCACAGCCCGCCCACCATCGTGTAGAGCACCATCACCGCGCCCGTCACCAGCAGCGTCAGCTGGAAGCCGTTGACCGTCACGAGGCCCAGGTCGAACGTCATCGTCGTCAGCCCCAGCGCCGTGGCGATGAAGATGCACAGCATGTAGATCCAGATGCCGAGCACCAGCACGTTCGGGACGACGGCCAGCAGCGTGTAGAAGTACGTGGTGCCGGGCGAGTAGCGCCGGTTCAGGAACTGCATCGGCGTGTCGATGCGGGTGCGCCGCCAGAGCGGGCCGTAGATAAAGTAGCCGAGCAGGTAGGCCGGGCAGGCGAGGCTGAACAGGACCAGCGCCCCGCCGCCACTGCCGTACGTCACACCTGCCGCGCCGACGAACATGAAGGCCGAGAACCCGGAGACGAACAGCGAGATCGCCGAGAGTCCCCACGGGATGTGCCCGCCGCCCTTGAAGTAGTCCGTCGTCTTCTTGTTGAAGCGCGACACGTACATGCCGATGCCGACGACCATCAGCATGTAGAGCCCGACGACGACGTAATCGAGGGAGTTGAGAAACTGAATCTCGGGCACGGGAACGGAAGTGGGCTCGGTGAGCAGAGGCGAAAGTCAGGCGGACGTGATGACGTGGTCGATCCACTGGCACCAGACGTGGAGGATCAGCAGATGCACCTCCTGGACGAGCGCGGTCGCATCGCTGGGGACGGCGATCAGGCAATCTACCGGCACGTCACCGTGGAGGCCGCCCGCGCCGGTGAGCGCCATCGTCGTCGCACCCTGCCGATGGGCTTCGGTGAGGCCGTTCAGCACGTTGCGCGAGGCGCCGCTCGTCGTCAGACCGACGGCGACGTCGCCCGGGCGGACCAGCGCCTGCACCTGCCGGGCGAAGAGGGCGTCGTAGCCGAAGTCATTGCCGATGCAGGTCCCCACGGCAGCGTCGGCGGGAAGGGCCAAGGCGGACAGCGGCGTTCGCGTCCCGTCGAACCGCCCCATCAGCTCGCCCGCGAGGTGGCTGGCCTGCGCGGCACTCCCCCCGTTACCGAAGGCGACGACCTTTCCGCCAGCCACCAGCGCGTCGGCGAGCCCCTCCGCCGACTGCACCACGACATCGCCGAGCGTCGCCAGGCTCTCCGCGACGACGGCGCGATGCTGCGCCCCGTGGTGCGTCCAGAGCGCGGCAGGCGGGGACGACGATGGCGGTTGCATCAGGCTGCGGAGGAGGGCAATTCGGGAAACACGCGGTTGAAAGTACGTAGAAGATAGGCATATATTCTAATATTAAAACGATGTTTTATATAGCAAACCACCAATCCTTCCGCGCCGCCGTCCCCGCCATGTCCACCCGCCGCACCTTCCTGCGCCACGTGAGTCACGCCCTGCCCGCCGCCTGGCTGCTGCCGACCCTGCCGTTCCGCTGGTCGGCGCCCGCGACCTCTTCGGAGGTGCCCTACGGCCTCTTCTTCGACGCGGACGCCCTGCCGATGCTGCGCCAGCGCTTCACCGCGTCGCTGTTCGCCACGCTGCGCGACCGCCTGGACGCCATCGACCGGGCGGCGGAGCGGCAGTTCATGGCCGAGGAGGTGCAGACGAACGACCTGCTGTACCACTTCGCGCGGCTGTACCGGCTGACGCCTCGGCTGGCGTTCCACTACGCAATGACGGGCGATGCCGACGCGGGCAATCTCGCCGCCGAGACGGTCCGCACCATGATGCGCTTTCCGAAGTGGGATTACTTCCTCGAAGACGGCGCCGTGCTCGGCATCCAGCGGGCCGCCGGGGCCACGGTCGCCACGGTCTGCGCGGCAGACTGGCTCGGCGACCTGATTACGGCGGAGGAACGGGCCGACTGGCTGGATACGATGGGCGAGCGCGGTTGCGAGGCGTGCTTCCTCAGCGTCTACGGCATGCGCTACCCGGAGCAGGTGACGGGCTGGCACTTCGATCCGGAGAGCGCCTACCTGACGCACCGCCCCGAGGACCGCGACATGGACCTCTCCAACTGGCCCCACATCCTGGACCGCACCAACCTGAAGGTGGTCCCCGCCTCGGCCCTCGCCCTCGGCGCCGTGGCGGTCGAGCAGGCATTCGGGCGAAGCGAGCGCACGGACCGCTGGATCGAGCAGGCGGTGTACAGCATCCGCACGTTCATGGACCTGTTCACCGCCGACGGCTCGTACGACGAAGGCATCTCGTACGCCCGCTACTCGACGCTCCACCTCGTACAGGCGATCGACGTCCTCGCCCGGCACCGCAGCCTC
>JAAAOL010000029.1 GCA_009908885.1 Bacteroidota bacterium
CGTTACCGTCTTCGGCGTCTCCGACTTGTTGAGTACGACGAGGACCCGCTCGGTCGGGCTGGAGCGAACGTAAGCGTATACCGCCTCGTCAGCCTGGAGCGTGTGGAAGTCGCCGTAGCGCAGGGCCGGATGGGTTCGCCGAAGATGCACGAGATCACGCACCTGGGCGAAGTGGTCTTTTTCCACCGGCGTCACGTCTGCTCCGAAGCGCATCGGGCGGCGATTATCGGGGTCGGCAGCGCCCGTCATACCGATTTCGTCGCCGTAGTAGACGACGGGCACGCCGGGGATCGTCAGGGTCCAGGCCAGGTAGAGCTGCGCGCGGCGGTAGCTGGCCGGATCGTCCACCTCGGGCGGGTTCGACCAGGCCATCGCGGTCGCATCGGTGGACGGCGTGACGTCGCCATCGGCCTTGGCCATGAAGCGCACCTTGTCGTGGCTGTCCATGACGTTGCCCATGAGGTGATCCACGCCATACACCTCAAACGTTCGGTCCTGCTCGGCATCGAGGCGGGCGAAGCTGGCCTCGCGGTCCAGAAAGACCGGCTGGGCGACGTCGTACAGGTTAAAGTTGAATTGCGCGTCGAGCTGCCCGTTGTTGACGTACGAGGAAATTAGGTCGTACGAGCCGAACGTCTCCCCGATCTGGTACGTGCGCCGTCCGGTCGGGCGATCGACCTCTTCCAGGATCTTGCGCGTCTGCATCCGCCAGAACGCGTTCGGAATGTGCTTGACAGCATCGTGCCGAAATCCCGCCGCGCCCGTCTGCTGGAGCCACCAGACCACGTTGTCGCTCATCACCTCCAGCGCCTCCTCGGAGCCCTCGAAATCGAACGACGGCAGAAAATTGTCGAACCAGGTCGTCAGGCGGTATTCGTCCCAGCGGCGCAGGTTGCGGCTCCCGTCCGGCAGATCGACCGAGCCGAACCACTCGGGGTGGCTCAGAAAGAACGGATGCTCCATGTGGACATGGTTGGCAACGAAGTCCAGCAGGATCCGGATGCCACGTTCCTCCCCGCGCTCGACGAGCGTGCGCAGTAGCTCCATGTCCCCGAACCGCGCATCTACGTGCTGATGGTGGATCGGCCAGTAGCCGTGATACCCGGTGAAGTAGCGGTGTGGCTCGGGGTACTCTGGAAAGGCGTTATAGGTGTTCTGATTCACGGGTGAGACCCACAGCACGTTGACGCCCAGGCTGTCGAAGTACCCCGTCTCCATCTTGTCGAGGATGCCCTTCAGGTCGCCGCCGTGGTAGTTGGCCTGGGGGTGGACTTCCGGATGATCCACCGGGCGCGTGTTGCTCGGGTCGCCGTCGTGGAAGCGGTCGATCATGATGGAGTAGATGACCGCATCGTGCCACGAAAAGGGCGCATCGTCGGTGCCCAGCGGCACACCGTCGTGCAGGCGGATGGTCTGAAACCGCGAGGCCTGCCCCTCGCGCCGCACGGCGACCCGCAGCACCGTTCGTCCGCGAAGATCTTCACCGGTGAGGGTCACGATCACCTGCTTTCCGTCGAGCGTCACCTGTCGGGCAGAAAGGAGGCTATTACCGACCAGCGCAAGCACGTTCTCCGGACGCAGCACCGCGCCATCGCTGAGCCCGTCGACGCCGAACGTGAACGTCAGCTGACCAGGCGCACGGTTGGTCTCGACGAGGTGCACCGTGGGCGGCGCCTCCGTTCCCGTCGCTACGTCGAGGACGTTGTTGAAGTCGCCGAACGGGTTCGGCACCCGGTTCGGGTTCTCGGGATCCAGCACCTCCGCCCCGTCGACGACGAACTTATACTCGTACTGCCCGGGTTCGAGGTGGACGGTCGCGGTGAACGTGCCATCGCCGTCGTCGTCGGTGAGCGGCGTGGCCGTGCGGCTCCAGTCGTTGAAGCCGCCGATGACGTGCGCCGCCGCGGGCGTCTCGTCCGGCGTGTACCGAAAGACATGCTCGATGCGCGCCAGCGTGCGGACCGGCACGAGGTATTCGGCCCCATGCTGGCGAACGGTCAACAGTGAGAGGCCGCGATGGTCGGGCTCGGGCCGGAGAACGAACTGCTGCGCCGCCGGGTCGTAGGTGAGCGCGATGGCGGGCGAGGCCTCGAACGATACGTCATACGACGGTGCGTAGAACAGGTCCGCCACGGCCAGGGTGTCCGGCATGCCGGCCCGCAACACGACCGGCGCGATGGGCTCCTGCGGTGCGGTGGCGGGCTGCGCGTGGCTTCGCTGCACGGGCAACAGCGCCAGCGAGAGTGCCACCAGGAGCACCATGCGGATGGCAGCAGACAGTTGGTGATGGCGTCTGATCTTCGTAGGTTGGATTATTCGCCGCACGTGTACGCTGAGTTTGTGAAGTCCAATTTGGGCGTCCTGCCCGCGCACCTTTTTCCGTCTATCACCCGCACCCATGGCTGCTTCCGAGTACCGCGCCGCCTGCATCGTAGATCCCTCGCCGCCCCACCCGAAAGCCTTCGAGGCCGCCGCCATGCGGGTCTGCGTTATCGACCTGGGCACCAACTCGTTCCATGCCGTCATCATCGATGCGCATCCGAACGGCACGTTTACCGTGCTCGACAAGATCAAGGAGATGGTGCGGCTCGGGGAAGAGGGCCTGAGCGACCACCAGTTGCCCGAGACTGCCATGAAGCGCGGCCTGCAGGCTTTGCGCCGCATCAAGATCCTGGCGCGCGGCTGGCAGGTGTCCGACTTCATGGCCTATGCCACGAGCGCCATCCGCGAGGCGTACAACGGCGGCGACTTCATCGAGCGAGCCTGGAAGGAGGTCGGGATCCACATCCGCCCGATCCGCGGCGAACTCGAAGCGCACCTGATCTACCAGGGCGTCAAACAGGCCGTCGACATCCCGAACATGACCCTGCTGGTCGACATCGGCGGCGGCTCGACGGAGTTCATCGTCGGCACGAGTCAGGAATCGTATTTCGAGACGAGCCTGAAGCTGGGCGCGGCGCGCATGACGGAACGATTCGTTACGACCGACCCCGTCGTGCGCAAAGAGTTCAGGGCCATGCGGGCATACTTTCGCGAGCAACTGGCGCCGGTCTACGAAGCGGCGCTGCGCCACGGCGTGACCGAGATCATCGGCTCCTCGGGCACGATGGAAAACCTGGCGCAGGTCTATGCCAACCGCTTCGGCCAGTCCGGCCTCAACATCTTCCAGCAAAACTTCCCGGCCAAGGACGTCCGGCGCGTGACGAAAGAGATCATGACCTCCACGCGGGCCGAGCGTGAGGCGATGAAAGGCATCGACGAGAAACGCGTGCCGCAGATCGTGGCCGGGGCGACCCTGGTGGACGTGCTACTGAAGGACTTACCCGTGCAGCGCTTGCGGGTCTCGCCGTATGCGTTGCGCGAGGGGATGGCGGTCTACTACATCGAGACCAATTACGAGCGCCTCGAAGAACTCGCCCCGTTCGCCGACGTGCGCCGCCGCTCGGTGCACGAACTGGGTTTCAGTTGCGGCTGGGACAAACAACACGCCGAACAGGTGTCGACGCTGGCCCTCCACCTCTTCGACGCCACCCGTTCGGTGCACGGCCTGGGCTTCGCCGAGCGCGAGCTGCTCGAATATGCCGGGCTGCTGCACGACGTCGGGTACCTCATCAGCCGGAGCGGGCACCACAAGCACGGGCGCTACCTGATCCTGAATGCTGACCTGCACGGCTTCCTGCCCCACGAAATCGACATCATGGCCTACACGGTGCGGTATCACCGCAAGGCGCTCCCGAAGAAGAAGCACAAAGGGTTCCAGAAACTGCCGAAGAAACGCAGGCGGACGATCCGCAAGCTGGGTGCGCTGCTGCGCCTGGCCGAGGGGCTGGACCGAAGCCACTATCAGAACGTCATCCGCCTCGACACGGAGCTGACCGACGAGGCGCTACACCTGACGCTGCACTGCAAAAACGATCCGCAGGTCGACGTCTGGGGCGCGCGTACGCACTCCGGGTTTTTCGAGCGCGAGTTCGACCGCGTGCTGAAGG
>JAAAOL010000484.1 GCA_009908885.1 Bacteroidota bacterium
CTTGCCCATGACTCCCACCGAATGGCGCCGCGTCAAGACGCTGCTCGACGATGCCCTGAACCGCCCCGCCGCTGAGCGGGCCGACTTCCTCGACGTGGCCTGCGCGGACACGCCCACGCTGCGGGCTGAGGTCGAATCCTTGCTCGTGGCGCACGAGCAGGCCGAGGCCGTGCACGCGCTCGAAAGTCCGTTCGCCACCGCCACGGGCGACGAAGACGCCTCCGGCGGCGACCAGCAGATCGAAGGGCAGCGGGTGGGGCCGTACCGCCTCGTGCGGATGGTGGGGCGCGGCGGGATGGGCTCGGTCTACCTGGCCGAACGGGCCGACGGCCACTACGAGCAGACCGTCGCGCTCAAGCTCATCCGGCGCGGCCTCGACACGGACGACATCCTCTCGCGCTTCGCCTTCGAGCGCCAGATCCTGGCCGGGCTCGACCACCCGAGCATCGCGCGCCTCTACGACGGCGGCGTCACCGACGACGGGCGGCCCTACTTCGCGATGGAGTACGTGGCGGGCATCCCGATCACCGACTACTGCGACCAGCACCGCCTCTCCACGCCGCAGCGCCTCGCGCTCTTTCGGACCGTCTGCCGCGCCGTCCAGCACGCGCACCAGAACCTGGTCGTCCACCGCGACCTCAAGCCCAGCAACATCCTCGTCACCGACGATGGCCAGGTGAAGCTGCTCGACTTCGGCATCGCCAAGCTGCTCACGGACGAAGGGCTCAGCGCCGGACCGACGATTCCGCGCACGCGCACCGGGGCCCGCGTGCTGACGCCCGAGTACGCCGCGCCGGAGCAGGTGCGCGGCACGACGGTCACGACGGCGACGGACGTCTACCAGCTCGGCGTGCTGCTGTACGAGCTGCTCACCGGGCGGCGGCCCTACCGCCTGCCGAGCCTGGTGCAGGCCGAGATCGCCCGCGTGATTCTGGAAGAAGAGCCGACCCGTCCCTCCACGGCGGTCGGGCAGACGTCGGAGACGGGGACCGACGAGGCGCCCCGTACCCTGACGCCGGAGATGGTGAGCCAGGCTCGCTCGACGGACCCCGGGCGGCTGCGGCGGCGGCTGGCGGGCGACCTCGACATGATCTGCCTGACGGCCTTGCGGAAGGAGCCGGAGCGCCGGTATGCCAACGTGGAGGCGCTGGCCGAGGACGTGCGGCGGCACCTCGTCGGCCTGCCCGTGACGGCGCGGCCCGACACGTTCAGCTACCGCGCCTCGCGCTTCGTGCGGCGCCATCGCACCGGCGTAGCAGCGGCGGCGGCCGTCGCGCTCGCCCTCGTCGTAGGACTGGGCGTGGCCGTCTGGCAGGGGCAGCAGGCCGCGGCCGAGCGGGACCGGGCGGAAGCAGAAGCGGAAAAGGTCGCTGCCGTCAACCAGTTCCTGGTCAACCTCTTTGGCGCTGCCGATCCTCGCGAAGAGGGCCGCGAGGTGCGCGTTGCCTCGCTGCTCGACCAGGCGGCGGGAGATCTCGATTCCAGCTTTGCGGACCAGCCGGATGTGGAAGCAACCCTGCGTCATACGCTGGGGGTGACGTACCGCGAACTCGGCCTGTTCGATGAGTCGGAAGCTCAGTTCCAGCGGGCCCTCGCGCTCCGCGAGCGTCTTTTCGACTCGCATCACCAGGACGTGCTCACCACGCAGAACGCGCTGGGCAACCTGTACATCCTCAGTGGCGACTACGCGCAGGCCGACTCGATCCTCACTCGTGCGGTAGCATCCGCCCGTACGTTGACCGGAGAACAGGACCTGCTCGTGAGCGACCTGATGAGTACGCTCGGATACGTCCACTACGTAACGGGCGACCTGGAGGCTTCGCTGGAGATGCACCGCGCCTCCGTCGACCTTCGCGAGCAGCAGCCGAACGCTGACGAGATCGAAATAGCCGCCAGTCTCGGCAACGTCGCCATCGTGTTGGCGGATCTGGGCCGGATCGATGAAGCCGTACCTCTGCTGGAGCGTCAGGTTGCGATCTACCGTCGCGTCCTGGAGGCGGACAACACCCGCATTGGTCGTGCACTTACCAACCTCGCCTCGGTCTATCGCGATGCGGGACGGTATGATGCAGCCGTCGAGGCCTTCACCGAAGCCATCGCCATCTTTCGCGAAGCGCTCGGCGAGGAGAGCTTCGAGATCGGCGGCGCGCTCGGCGGGCTGGGCGCCGCGCTCATCGAGCTCGGGCGGCACGCGGAGGCCGAGGAGGTGCTGCGCCGGTCGCTGCGCATCTACGAGCAGGCCTTTGGAGCGGAGCATCCGCGCACTGGGTACGCGCTGCTGCGGCTCGGCGGCGCCCTTCAGCGCCGAGGAGCGTATGCCGAGGCCGAGACCTACCTGCGTCGCGCCCTTCAGGTGTGGCGAGATGGCTTGCCGGAGGACCATCCGGCGCTGGGGCGGGGGCTCATGGAGCTGGGCGCGCTGTTGCACGAGCAAAAGCGTGCAGCCGAGGCAGAGCCGCTGCTGCGCGAGGCCCTGGCCGTCCGCGAAGCCGCACTCCCGGCAGACCATCCCGACCGCGCCGAGACGCAGAGCCTGCTGGGCGACTGCCTCGCCGCGCTGGGGCGCACCGCGGAGGCGGAAGCGCTCCTCCGGCAGGGCTACGAAGGCCTCCTGAGCGACCGGGGGCCGGACCACCAGAAGACCATCGAGGCCCGCGAGCGCCTCCGGGCGTTCTACGCCGCCACCGGCCAGCCCGACCGCGCCGCGGCCCTCGCTGAGGGATCATGACGGGTGGCGCGGGAGACAGCTGGTCCGGCAACCCCCTGCACCGGAGGTCCTCCGCTGTGCTCAGGATGATGCCACAGGGGCAATGGAGCAGTGCGGGTGCGGTAACGGGCACTCAGGCGAACCTGCCGGGGGCTGCGTCGTTGGTGGAAAAGATAGTCACTCGCCAGACGAAGCGAATTATGGTTGCCATTCCTGAGGACGTGCGCAAGGCGGCTCATCTCTCTGAGACAGAACTGCGTCAGGAAATCGCCCTGCTGCTGTTCCAGAAGGGACTGCCTCTGATGAAAGCTGCTGCGTTTGCGGAGATGGATCGCTTTGCCTTTCAGCACCTGCTCGCCAGCCGCAAGATTCCCGTCCATTACGACGTCGAGGACTTCGAGCATGACGTGGAGGCGCTGGAATCGAAGTAGGAGCCTCCGTGGTCGTCGTCAGCAACACGTCGCCTATCGTAAATCTCGCCGCCATCGGGCACCTTCATCTCCTGCGAGACGTGTTCGGCGCGATTCTCATTCCCGATGCGGTGCACCATGAAATCGTGGGGCGGGCCGCCCAGGCGCTGAGGAGGTTTCCCGGGCATCATGGATCACCCAGCAATCGGTACATGAGCAGCATCTCGTGCGGATGCTAGAGCGCGAGATCCATGTCGGCGAAGCCGAGGCGCTGGTGCTCGCTGTAGAGGCCGAAGCCGACTGGGTACTACTCGACGAACGGGCCGCCCGCGACGTTGCCGAGACATTGGGGCTCTCGTATATGGGATTGCTCGGCGTGCTGGCGCGGGCCAAACGCGATAGGCTCATTCCGTCCATTCGTCCGCTGCTCGATGCGCTACGGGCGCACGGCTTCTGGGTGAGCGATGCATTGTACGAGTACGTGCTCGCTCAGATGGGAGAAGCACCATAGTGTGAAATGCTGCGTCGTTCGACCTCGAACCTCACGCACCACGCACCACGCATCGCGAAACCAGCAACTCTGCGGCAGCGCGTGTGTCCTGGTTGGTAGCACGGCACGAACTGCTCATCCACCAACCGCGTCGTCCGATGAACGATCAGCCTCGCCAACCGCGCATCCTCGTCCTGACCGTCGCACTGGCCTTCGCCTTCCTCGCCGGATATCAGGTGCACCGCTGGCTCGCCCCGCCGATGCACCTGACCGTGCTGGGGCATGACATCCTGCGCACCGAGGCGATGGAGGCGCCTGCCAGGTCTGCCGAGGCCAGCGAGCGAGCCG